>JAVBSA010000580.1:0-6438 GCA_031556915.1 Victivallis sp. | reverse complement strand
CGGTTCGGTAAAGGGGAAGAAGTGCGGCCGCAGCCGGATCTTCACTTTGGGGCCGAACATTTCGGTCGCAAAGGTTTTCAGCACGCTCTTGAGATCGGCCATCGAAACGTTGCGGTCGATGTAGAGCCCCTCGATCTGGTGAAAATTCATGCCGTGGGTGGCGTCCGGCGTATCGCGCCGGAAGACGCGGCCGGGGGCCACGATTCTCACCGGCGGCTCCTGCGACTGCATCACCCGCACCTGGACCGGGCTGGTCTGGGAACGGAGAATCCGGCCGTCGCCGAAATAGAAGGTGTCCTGCGGATCGCGCGAGGGGTGGTCCATCGGCGTATTCAACGCGTCGAAGTTGTTGAAGACGGTTTCGATTTCGGGGCCTTCCGCCACGATGAAACCCATCCGGCGGAAGAGATTGACGCACTCGTCGGTGACGATGGTCACGGGATGCTTGTGGCTCTCTTTCCACTGGCGGCCGGGCAGCGAGATGTCGAGGGCGGTGCTCGCCCCATCCTGCGCGGAACCGAGTTGTTCCGCCGCTCCGTCGATCAGTTCCTGAATCCGGTTGCGCACTTCGTTGAAGGCGCGGCCGGTCTCTATGCGCTCTTCTGCCGGGACGCTGCCCATCTCTTGGGAGAGCGCCGGGAAGAGCCCGTTCCGGCCGAGATAGTCGATCCGGATCTGTTCGACTGCCGCCGCGTCGGATGCGGCGGCCGCCTTCGCTGCCGCATCGGCGACGGCCGCGTTGATTTTTTCAATTATATGATTCATATTTTCCTCAAACTATGATAATATGCAAGCCGGGTAAAAAACAAAAACCGCCACAGGCTCCGCCGGTAAGAGAACACTCTTACCGGCGGAACCCGTGACGGCCGCTAAATCGTTTCATTCGATGTATCATCAACTTCACTGTTTAAAAACAGGTTTGCAAAAGAAAAACAGCCTGAGAAACTCCGGTGAAACGTCACCACTTCTCAGGCTGCCTTTCGAGGTGCGCGGTGCTCAGGCCTGGGTGACGCGTTCCACCAGGGCCTTAAACTCCGCCGGCTCGTTGACGGCGAGGTCGGCCAGAACCTTGCGGTTCAGTTCGATGTTCGCCTTGCGGAGACCGTTCATGAAAACGCTGTAGCTCACGTCAAGCAGACGGCAGGCGGCGTTGATACGCACGATCCAAAGAGCGCGGTACTGCTGCTTCTTCTGCTTGCGGCCTTTATAGGCATGAACGCCCGCCTTGTCCACGGCATCGTAGACGGTACGGATGTTCTTGCTGGAATTTCCGTAGAAACCCTTGGCGCGTTCCAAAGTACGCTTGCGGCGCTTGCGCGACGGCACGGCATAAGTGACTCTCGACATTTTTTATTCCTCCGTCGTTTTAATTAGAGACCGTACGGGAGCGCGGCTTTGATACGGCTCATTTCGCACGATTTTACCGCACCGTCCTGCCGCAGGCGGCGACGACGTTTGGCGTTCTTGGAGGATTTCAGGTGCCGGGCGCCCGCCTTGTGATGGCGGAACTTGCCGGTACCGGTCTGCTTGAGCCGCTTCGCGGCACACTTTCTGGTCTTCAACTTCGGCATTGTTCGTTTTTCCTTGTTTTAGGATTTGTTCACACCGAGCCGGCCAATGCTTTGCCGAACTGCGGCGGTCTTCCGCCCGAATTTATTTCGGGGCGAAAGTGACGGAAATATTTCTCCCCAGCATCTTCGGTCTGCCGTCGGCTTCCGCATGCGGAGCCAACTGTTCCATGACCTGATCCATCAGCTTGAATGCAAGATCCTGATGGGCCATTTCACGGCCGCGAAGTGCCAGAGTGACCTTTAATCTACACCCCTTTTCCAAAAAGTCAAGCGAATGTTTGATTTTTGTCTCGTAATCGTGGGTATCGATGTTGACGTGAAACTTCACTTCTTTCAGCTTTTGGGTGGCTGCGTTTTTGCGCTGCACCTTCAGGTTCTTCTTCTGCTCATACTGCAGCTTGCCGAAATTCATGATGCGAACCACCGGCGGCAAGGTACGGTCGGAGACCAGGACGAGGTCCTGACCCGCCTCCTGCGCGAGTTCACGCGCTCTCGCCAGCGACACTACCCCCTGTTGTTCGCCTTCCGCGTCGATCAGACGGACTTCGGTCGCGGTAAAGGTGCGATCATTGGGCTTTAACAACTTAGCTATAGCAATACCCTCCTTCCAGATTCTCGTTTGCTATGCTTCCCCTTCCGTTCGAACACGGAAGGGGCTCCTCATAAAATACTTCAAACAATTTTATTTTCAACCTCAAAACGCATTTTTTCCGCAAGTTGCCCGATCGTGAGCGAACCGAGCTCGCCTTCGCGGCGGTTTCTTGCGGCAATCAAGCCTTCTTCGGCCTCGCGCTCGCCGATGACGAGCAGATAGGGGATGCGCGCGTTCCGCGCATCCTTGATCTTGGCGCCGAGGCTGGAGGCGTGGTAGTCGATCTCCACCCGGAAGCCTTTTTGGCGGAGTTCCGCCTGGACTTTCCTGGCGTAATCGGTCACTTTCTCCGAGACCGGCAGCAGCCGCGCCTGTTCCGGCGCGAGCCAGAGCGGGAAGGCGCCCGCATACTGCTCGACCAGGATTCCGAAGAACCGTTCGAGCGACCCCATCAGCGCGCGGTGCACCATGTAGGGACGGTGCTTTTTGCCGTCCTCGCCGATGTAGGTCATGTCGAAGCGTTCGGGCAGGTTGAAGTCGAACTGAATCGTCGCGGTCTGCCACTCGCGGCCGATCGCGTCTTTGACCTTGAGGTCGATCTTGGGGCCGTAGAACGCGCCGCCGCCTTCGTCGACTTCGCACTCGAGACCGAGTTTATCCACCGCTTTGCGGAGCGAAACGAGCGCGGTTTCCCAGCGTTCCGGTTCGCCGACCGCCTTGGCCGGGCGGGTCGAGAGGTAGGGCTTGATTTCCGTGAAGCCGAAGCTCTTCCAGATATAAAGGCTGAAGCGGAGCACTTCGGCGATTTCGTCTTCGATCTGCTCCGGCGTGCAGACGATGTGGGCGTCGTCCTGGGTGAAGCCGCGCACGCGCAGCAGCCCGTGGAGCGCGCCCGATTTCTCGTAGCGGTAGACGGTGCCGAGTTCCGCCCAGCGGAGCGGCAGCTCGCGGTAGGAGCGAAGGCGCGACTGGTAAACTTCGATGTGGAAGGGGCAGTTCATCGGCTTGACGTAATAGTCCTTCTCATCGATTTCCATCGGCGAATACATACCCTCGCGGTAGAAGCCGAGGTGGCCGCTGGTTTCCCAGAGGACGCTCTGGCCGATGTGCGGGGTGTAAAGCAGTTCGTAACCGTTTTTGTAATGTTCTTCCTTCCAGAAGGTCTCGAAGGTGTGGCGGATGAAGGCGCCCTTGGGGTGCCAGAGCACCAGCCCGGGGCCGACGTTTTCGGAGAAGCTGAAGAGATCCAGCTCCTGGCCGAGCTTGCGGTGGTCGCGCTTGGCCGCTTCTTCCAGCAGCCGGAAGTGTTCCGTCATGGCCTCTTCGCTTTCGAAGGCGGCGCCGTAGATGCGCTGAAGCATCTTGTTCTTTTCGTCGCCGCGGAAATAGCTGCCCGCGATCGAGAGGAGCTTCACCGCGCCGATGTCGCCGGTATTTGCGACGTGGGGGCCGCGGCAGAGGTCGACGAAATCGCCGGTCCGGTAAAAACCGATCTTCTCGCCTTCGGGAATGTCGGCGAGACGTTCGAGTTTATAGCTCTGCTTCGCTTCGGCAAGCATCTTCCCGGCTTCGGCACGGGAGAGTTCGAAGTGTTCGAACGGCAGTTTGCGGCCGATCAGTTTTTTCATCTGCTTTTCGATCTCTTTGAGATCTTCATTGACCAGCCGGTGTTCCATGTCGAAATCGTAATAGAACCCGTTTTCGGTGGCCGGCCCGATGTCGAATTTGGCGTCGGGATACAGTTTCTGCACCGCGGCGGCCATCACATGGGCCGCGCTGTGCCGGATCGTTTCAATCGGATAGTTGCTCATAAAAACCTGATATAAAAAGTTAAAAATTATTATGGAAAAAAGGATGTTATTCAGTCACACCCGCGTCGGTGACGCGGGGGAATCCTCTTAATTTGCTCATCATATTAGAAAAACTCCAATTGTTCCGGCGGGGGATCGATAATCTCCCTGACCGGCCTGAAACTCTTTCTGTGCACCGGGGTCACCCCCAGCTCCCGCAAAGCCCGGAGATGCCGCTGCGTCCCGTAGCCCTTATGTTCGGCGAATCCGTACCCCGGATACGCTTTGTCCAGCTCCGTCATCAGCCGGTCGCGGTGCACTTTGGCGATGATGCTCGCCGCCGCGATGCTGACCGACTTCGAATCCCCCTTGACGATCGCCCGCGAGGGGAGGGGCAGCCCTTTTACCGGCCGCCCGTCAACCAGGATGAAATCAACCTCTTCCAGCTGTTCCACCGCCCGGCGCATCGCCAGATGCGTGGCGTTCAAGATATTGATCCGGTCGATGGTTTCCACGTCGACCTCCGCGATGCCGGCCTGGATTCCGGGAATCGCGTAAATTTCTTCGAAGAGCGACTCGCGCTCGCTTTCCCTGAGCTGTTTCGAGTCGTTCACCGCGGGGTAGGCGGCGCCGCGCGGAAAAACCACCGCCGCCGCCACGACCGGACCGGCCAACGGCCCCCGGCCTACTTCATCCACCCCGGCGATAAAGCAAAACCCCTCCGCCCAGGACTCGCGTTCCGGCCGGAGGAGTTCGTCGTTCACTGCGTGAACCAAATTACTTCGTGCGAAGTTCTTTGACGCGGGCGGCCTTGCCGATTTTGTCGCGCAGATAGAACAGCTTCGCGCGACGGACGTCGCCCTGGCGGACCACTTCGATTTTCGCGATACGGGGGCTGTTGATCGGGAAAACGCGTTCCACGCCTTCACCGCTCTGAACGCGGCGAACCGTGAAGGTTTCTTCGATGCCCTCGCCGCGGCGGCAGATCACAGTGCCCTGGAACTGCTGGATGCGCTCGTTGCCGCCTTCGATGATCTTTACATGAATTTTGATCGTGTCGCCGATATTGAACTGATGGCGTTCCTCGCGCACCTGTTCTTTGCGAATTTTGTCAAGGATAGTCATTTGGAATCCTCTCATGTTGTTATATGATTCAAATATTTTTTCCATAAATCCGGCCGCCGCTCACGCGTCAGCGCTTCCGATCGTTCCCGGCGCCATGCGGCAATTTTGCCGTGGTCGCCCGAGACCAGGATCTCCGGCACTTTTTCACCCCGGAACTCCGGAGGTCGCGTGTACTGCGGGTATTCGAGGAGACCCGACGAGTTGGATTCCTCCACACTCGAATCATCGCTTCCCAGTACCCCCGGCAGAAGCCGGATCACCGCATCGGCCATCACCATTGCCGCCAGGTTGCCGCTGGTGAGGACGAAGTCCCCCAGCGAAATCTCCCGGTCGATCAACAGATCGATCACTCTTTCGTCGACCCCTTCGTAGTGGCCGGCGACGATCACCAGATGCTTTTTGCCGCTCAGCTCCCGCGCGATATCCTGCGTAAAACGCTCGCCGCGGGGGCTGGTCAACAGGACGATACTGTCCGGTTTCCTCAAATCTTCGACCGCCCTTGCGAGCGGTTCGACTTTCATCAGCATTCCGGGGCCGCCTCCGTACGGTTTATCATCCACCGTACCGCGGGCGTCGTCCGTATATTTCCGCAGATCGACCGCGTTGATTTCGGCCAGTTTCCCGGCCACAGCCCGCCCGATGATGCTTTCACCGAGCGGCCCCGGAAAAATCTCCGGGAACAACGTTACAATATCGATCCGCATCGTCGCGTGAACTCAATCGAGAACTTCGACCGAGACCCGCTTGCGCTGGCGGCCCGCCGCGCCCGAGACCAGCGAACGGATCGCCATGATGGTCTTGCCGCGCTTGCCCACGATCTTGCCGATATCTTCCTTGCGGCAACGGATCTGGATCGAGAAGCCCTCTTCGGTCTCTTCGGTCTTGAGCGTTACTTCGCCGGGATAATCGACCAGGGCACGAACCACGTAATCGACGAAACCCTCCAATTCCCGGAGGGAACCGCCGGACGCGCCGTCGGATTTTCCGGCTGACGCGGTGCTTTTGTCGCCGCCGCCGGTCAATAATTTCAACAATGCCTTAAGCATTCTCTCGTTTCCTTACTGTCCGGATCCGATATGCTCTTTTGAGAGAGCAACGCGAATCCGCTTGATTACGCTTCCGCCGGAGCTTCGGCGGGGGCCTCTGCGGCAGCCTTGGCAGCTTCAGCGGCGGCTTTGGCAGCAGCCTTGGCGGCTTCGGCTTCGGCTTTCGCGGCGGCTTCGGCGTCGGCCTTGGCTTTCACTTCGGCTTCGATCTTCGCTTTCGCCTTCTTGGAGAGGGACGGCTTCTTCACAATTTCCGCCAGGACGCGGCCCTCTTTGGCACGGTTCAGGATGGCGTCAACGGTTTCGCTGAAATC
>JAVBSA010000622.1:0-4004 GCA_031556915.1 Victivallis sp. | reverse complement strand
GTTTCCTCAAGGGACCTGATGGTCTGGTTAAGGGCGAAGCGCTTGAGCTGACCCCCGAAATCATCGACGCTTACCGCAACACCGGCGGCTTCGATATGATCGGTTCCGGCCGTACCAAACTCGAAACTGACGAGCAGTTCGAGCTGGCCCGCAAACATTGCGAAGCGCTCGGAATCACCGCGCTGGTGGTCATCGGCGGCGACGACTCCAACACCAACGCCTGCATGCTGGCGGAATATTTCAAGAGCAACAACATCGGCATCCAGGTCATCGGCTGCCCCAAGACCATCGACGGCGACCTCAAGAACGAGTGGATCGAAGCGAGCTTCGGTTTCGACACCGCCTGCCGCGTCTACAGCGAATTGATCGGCAACATCGGCCGCGACGCCAACTCGGCCAAGAAATACTGGCACTTCATCAAGCTGATGGGCCGTTCCGCCTCTCACATCGCGCTTGAGTGCGCGCTTCAGACCCAGCCCAACGCGGCTATCATCTCCGAAGAGGTGGAAGCGAAAAAGATGACCCTCGGCATGATCGTGAACGAACTCGCCAAAGTTGTCGCCGCCCGCGCCGTGGAAGGCAGGAACTTCGGCGTCGTGCTGATTCCGGAAGGATTGATCGAGTTCGTTCCCGAAATCAAAATCCTGATCGGCGAACTCAACGATCTCCTCGCCGCCAACGCGGCCAAAGTCGACACGATGGAGAAGGTGCAGAAGGTGGCGTTCGCGCTTGCGAACCTCTCCAAGAACTCCGCCGCGGTCTTCGGAACGCTCCCGGCTGAAATTCAGCTCCAGCTCTGCAACGACCGCGATCCCCACGGCAACGTCCAGGTCTCCCTCATCGAGACCGAGAAGATGCTGGCCGAAATGGTCGCCACCAAGCTCAAGGCCATGAAGGCGGCCGGCCAGTACAATGGCAAATTCAGCACCCAGACGCACTTCTTCGGCTATGAAGGCCGCTGCGCCATCCCCTCGAACTACGATGCAGACTACTGCTACAGCCTCGGCTTCAACGCCGCGGCGCTGATCGGCGCGGGCAAGACCGGCTATATGTCGAGCGTCCGCAACACCACGAAACCGGCGTCGGAATGGATCGCCGGCGGCATCCCGATCACCATGATGATGAACATCGAACGCCGCCACGGCCACGACAAGCCGGTGATCAGGAAGGCGCTGGTCGAGCTCAACGGCAAACCCTTCCAGTTCTTCGCCTCCAAGCGCGGCGAATGGGCCAAAGAGACCGCCTACGTCTATCCGGGTCCGATCCAGTACTTCGGCCCCTCCGAAGTGTGCGACCAGGTGACTTGCACGCTGGCGCTCGAACAGAGCAAGTAGGCCGGCCATGAGCGAAGGCATCGACATCGAATACATTGCACAGCTTGCCCGGTTGGACATCCCGGCGGAGAAGCTGCCCGCCCTCCGCAAGGATATGGAGAACATCGTCGGTTACATCGCCGAACTCGGCGAGCTGGATGTGAGCGGCGTGGAACCGACCGCCCACGCCGTTCCCCTCGCCAACGTCTGGCGCGAGGATGTGGTCAAGCCGTCGTTCGACCGCGACAAGATGCTCGCCAACGCTCCCTCGCTCTACAACGGGGAGATGGTCAAACTGCCCAAGGTTCTTCCGGGCGACGAAGGGAGCAACTGATGAAGACGATTCACGAAATCGCGGGGGAACTCGCGGCGAAGCAATACACCTGTGTGGAACTCGTCCAAAGCTACATCGACCGCGTGGAAAAAAAGGACGGCGTCATCAACGCCTTCCTGAAGCTCGACAAGGAAAAAGTGCTGAAATTGGCGGCGGAATCCGACCGGCGCCGGGCGGAGGGCAAGGAACTCGGCCCCTACGACGGCATTCCGATCGGAATCAAGGATTGCATTGTGACGGAAGGGGAGACCTGCTCCTGCGCGTCGAAGATCCTGGAACCGGTGGTTTCCCCCTACGACGCCACCGTTGTCACGCGCCTCAAAGCCAAGGGGTTCATCCCCTTCGGCAGGCTCAACATGGACGAATTCGCCATGGGGTCCTCCTGCGAAAACAGCGCGTTCAAGAAGACCGCCAACCCCTGCGACGTCACCCGCGTTCCGGGCGGCTCCTCGGGCGGTTCCGCGGCCTGCGTCGCGGCGGACTTCGCCGCGGCGGCGCTGGGCAGCGACACCGGCGGCTCCATCCGCCAGCCGGCGTCGTTCTGCGGAATCGTGGGGCTGAAGCCGACCTACGGGCGCGTTTCGCGGAACGGTCTCATCGCTTTCGCCTCCAGCCTCGACCAGATCGGGCCGATGACGCACGACGTGGAAGACGCGGCCATTCTGCTTGACGTCCTCGCCGGGCACGACCCGATGGACGGCACCAGTCTGCCCGACGCGGCGGGCGGTTTCGCCGACGCGGTACGCAATGCCCCCGCCGATTTCAAAGGCGTGAAGATCGGGCTGCCCAAAGAATATTTCGAAGGCGGCATGAGCGCCGGAGTCGAAAAACAGGTGCGGGCCCAAATCGAGCACGCCAAAGCGCTCGGCGCCGAATTGGTGGAACTCTCCATGCCCCACACCAAATATGTGGTCTCCGTGTACTTCATCATCGCGACGGCGGAGGCGAGCGCCAACCTGGCCCGTCTCGACGGAATCCGCTACGGCCGCCGCGTGGAAGGCAAAGACCTGGTCGACACCTATTTCAAATCGCGCGGCGAAGGCTTCGGCGATGAGGTGAAGCGCCGCATCCTGCTCGGGACCTACGTGCTTTCGAGCGGGTATTACGACGCCTACTATCTCCAGGCGCAGAAGGTACGTACGCTCATCCGCCGCGACTTCGACGAGGCGTTCAAGCAGTGCGACCTTTTGCTCACCCCGGTGAATCCGGGTGTGGCGTTCAAATTCGGCGAAAAGAGCGACCCGCTGCAGATGTACCTCTCGGACATCTACACCATCGCACTCAACCTCGCGGGCAACTGCGGAATCAGCGTTCCGGCAGGTTTGGACGAAGAGACCGGCATGCCGGTCGGCGTCCAGCTTCTCGCCCCCGCGATGGCGGAAGCAAAGCTTCTCGGTGCCGCTCA
Organism: Victivallis sp.; assembly: GCA_031556915.1. Classification (GTDB taxonomy): domain Bacteria; phylum Verrucomicrobiota; class Lentisphaeria; order Victivallales; family Victivallaceae; genus Victivallis. The sequence goes on along the minus strand of JAVBSA010000622.1, from coordinate 952 downwards.
GACCCTGACGAGGAAGTAATGTGATCAGCGATCTGGCGGTCATCATCGTCGCGGGCGGCTCCGCCACCCGGTTCGGCGGCAACAAGCTGCTGATGGACTTTGATGGCCGGCCGCTTTTTCTCCACAGCGTGATAACCTTTCTTCCGCTGGCGAAACACCTGGTCCTGGTGACGCCCCGCGACGCCCGCGGGGAATTCCGGCGCGCAGCCGGCGAACTCCCGATCCTCTGGGCCGACGGCGGCGCATTCCGCTGCAAGTCGGTGCAATCGGGGTTGGCGGCGATTCCGATGAAAGAGGGTTTTGTGGCGATTCACGACGCGGCCCGCCCCCTCGCCTCGCAGGAGCTGTTGCTTGCCCTGCTGGAAGAGGCGCGCAGACACGGCGGCGCGATTCCGGGCAAACCGGTCACGGATACCCTCAAGCGGACCGACGCGGCAGGCCTCATCACGGAAACCGTGCCGCGCGCCGGTTTGTGGCGCGTCGAGACCCCGCAGGTGTTTGATCTGGCCAAACTCCGCGCCGCCTACGCAAAGCACCCCGACATCGATTTTACCGACGACGCCTGTGTGATGGAGGCGGCGGGACACCGCTGCAAAGTGCTCCACAACCCGGCGGACAACACCAAAGTCACTTATCCGGGTGATTTGGGACTGGGAAAATGAAACTCGCGCGTGCGGCCCATCTCCGGCTGGGGCGGCGCGGCGAAGCGGCGGCGGTCCGGCTGCTGCTCGCCAAGGGCTACACCATTCTCGCCCGCAACTGGCGGGTGAAATCGGGGGAACTCGACATCGTGGCGCGCGACGGCGAAACCCTCGTCTTCGTCGAAGTCAAGACGTTGCGCAAACTCGGAATCTATCGCCCCTCCGACAACCTTTCTCCCAACCAGATGCGGCGCAATTACCGGGCGGCGCTCTACTTCTACCGCGTGATCGGCCGCCCGAATCTCCCCGGC
>JAVBSA010000621.1:0-4504 GCA_031556915.1 Victivallis sp. | reverse complement strand
GGATCGTGCTGGAGGGGTTGATTCACGAAGGGTGGCTGATCGGCAAGAACGGCATCGGCACCTTCACCCACCCGGCCAAAGGCTTCAAGATGGGCCATACGCAGCAGCTGCCGCTGATCGGCGTCTGTGTGGCGGACGGGTCGCATTTTTATTACGACAACAATTCCGGCCGGCCCATGGCGGCGCTGATGAAAGCGGTGCTCGAAGCGGGGGCGAATATTTATCCCCTCATCCACACCTCGAGCGATTTCGACCAGTTCCTGGCCGAGATCCGCCATGCCCAGCTCAACGGAATGATCATCGCCCAGCCGGCGTTTCCGGAGGGGGCGCGGCAGGAGATTGCAAAGCTCGGTTTCCCGGTCGTCGTCATCGACGGCAGCTGGCCCGGTTTCGACCGGATCAAAAACGAGCGGCAGCCCGCCGTCGATGAACTCGTCTCGGCGGCTATCCGGGAAGCGCGACGCGAAGTGATGATCCTTTACACCCGCCCCGAGCTGCTGGGCAGGGAATTCGAAAATCTCTCCGAAACATTTGCGAACACAGGCTTTCCGGTCAATTTGCGAACCATCCGGGTCAATGCGGAAAACTTCGAAGAAACCTTCACGGAAATTCTCCGCGAAGGGCCGCCGCCGGAACTGTTGATTCACGGCTGGCGGATGCCGCTGCCCGTGATGCGGATTCTGCAAGAGGCCGGAATCGACTACCGGAACGACTGCCGGTTGGTCTCCGACAGCAACTGCCTCCCCCCCGAAGAATACCACGGTTACGTCATCTGCTACAACCATGACGCGGCGGCCCGGGCCGCCGCGGATGAATTGCTCCGCCGCATCGCCGCGCCGGACTCTCCTCTCGGCAACCGGCTGATCCCGGCCTCTCTCGAATGGATCGGTTCCTGATTACAGTCGCCTGTAATGTCATATAGAACGAAGACAAGGAGAGAAAAAGATGAAAAGAAACGGTTTCACGCTAATCGAATTACTCGTCGTTATTGCCATCATCGCCATCCTGGCTTCGATGCTGCTTCCGGCGTTGAACAAAGCGCGGGCGAAGGCGCGGCGCACCACCTGCAGCGTCAACCTGAAGCAACTCGCCACCGCCAATCAGCTCTACCGGGACGACAACAAAGAGTATTTCTGCGGCGGCGCGCTGCCCAACTCGACCGAAGCGGTCCAGACCTGGCCGATCTCGCTCAACCCTTACATTGCGAGAGCGGACGGCAACAGCCGCCTCCGCTGCCCGGAACGCCCGACGAAACTGTACGGACTCCATGAAAACTACCGCAGCTCGAAGCTCATCGGCCGCAGCCAGATCCTGTGCGGCCGCGACGGCAATATCCGCGCCGTCGACACCCGGATCCACGTCCTGATGATCGATGCGGAGTGGCCCAACTTTTCCACCTGGAACACCGCTTCCCTCGGCACCGACAGCGCGACGGAATATTACGTCTGGTACCGTCACGGCGGCAGCGTCAACGTCGCCTTCGTCGACGGTCACGTCAAAACGCACAACCGCCCGAAGGGGAGCGGCGTCGGCAGCAACGACCCGGATATCACCTGGTGGTAAAGGAAAGGATAACTATGTTCCGCATTCTCATTGCAGTTGCCGGATTCCTGGCGTTCGGGCTCGGCGCCGGCGAATGGCAAACCGATTTCGCCACAATTCCGGCAACCCTGAAACCGGAGGGGCAGACGGCGTCGTTCCAGCTCCGCGACGGCGGCTGTTTTTACGACACGACCGCGGGGGATCCGGCCAAACACCGGTCGAGCCGCCTCGCCTCCGCCGCGCCGGTCGGCGGGGATTTCCGGCTGGAATTCGGTTACGAAATCAAACGCATCGACCACTGGAACGGGTTCCAGCTTGAAATCGCCTCCAAAGAGTTCAACGTGCGGCTCGGACGCATCCAGCGCGAAGCGCAGAAACACTTCATCTCCGCCGCCGTCACCGTCAACGGCAAAAAGGAAGAGAAGCAAATCGCTTACGGCGCCTTCAAAGGCGCGCTCGTCATCGAACGCCGGGGCGGGGAACTGATCCTTTGTGCGGTGGATTCCAGAAACACTGAAACTGAAGTAATGAAGCTAAGTGACTTTCCGCAAGGAGATTGCGTCCCCATGATCAAATTCGACTCCCCGCCGAAAACCTACGCCGTCATCCAACTGCGAAACTACTCACAGAAATGGAGTTGCGATATCGCGGAGGCATTTCAGCCCGTCTATCTGCCCGTGCAAAAGCTGGCGGACGCAAAGCTGCTGGCAAAGCGCAACGCGGCGGAAGAGGCGGGCGGGCTCGCCATCGCCCCGGGCGGCAAGGCGCTCTTCGCCGTGCAAGGCGTCTGGAACATGCGCGGCAGCCGGTTGGAGTTCGACAGCTCGGGCCCCCTGAAACTCCGGGTGACGCAGCCGGGATTCGACGACACCATCGAGCTTGGGGACACGCTGATCTACGACGACCCGGCAGCCGACGCGCCTCAACGCCGCCGCCAGGCGGCGCTGGGCGGTTGGATCGCCCATTATCCGGAAGCGCGCCGCTGGGAACTGCCTCATGTGAGCAGCGACAATATCTTCTTCATCACGGTCTCGCCCTCGGGGGATGTGCCGGTGACCATTTCGAACCTCTCGCTTCACGCATCGGTGCTCCGTCCTGCCCAGCCTCTCGCCGGGGTGGAAACCGCCGCCGAAGCGGCCGACGCCGGCGCAGGATTCCTGACGCTGCAATGGGCTTCCCAAACAAAATGCTTTGCGTTTCAACCCGGCGAACGGCTGGAGACGGGGGGAACTTTGTTCCGGCTGAGCCCGACCATGCTCTCCCCGGAGCTCCCCGCGCTGACCATCCCGGTCAACCGCAAGTGCGGCGCTTTTTATGTGCTCCAGACGACGGGGAACATTCCGGCCGGCTCCTCGCCGCTGATCGCCGCCTGCCAGGTCGTCTATGAAGACGACAGCACGGAAACGCTTTTTTTCGTCCACCGCTGGAACACCGGTGTGTTCCGTTCCGATTTTCAGGCGCGCGGCAGCGCCGACCACTCCTGGTGGGGGCCGGTGGGGTTCAGCCGCGCGAGGATCCATTACCTGCCGCGTCCGCCCTACTTCGAAACCTGGGACGCGGTCTACCGGACAAGCTGCATCAATCCCTCCCCCGGCAAAACCGTCCGCAACCTCACATTCTACCGCTTCCCCGGCGATACGCGGGATTTCGCCCTGCTGGGCGTAACGCTCCGCACGCCCGAACATACCCGGATCGGCCTCATCGAGCCGGAACGCGCCGTCTTCGAACCCGGCATGCTGGAAGCCGCCTGTATGGAATACAGCGCGCTCCCCGCCGACAAAGCCGTCCTCCCCGTCTTCCTGGCGAAACAGGATAAAAGCGTAAAAACAGGCGTTGTCGAACTCGGCGCGCAGGACCGGTTCCGCGCCGGATTTGCGACGCTGGAGATTCCGGCAAACGAGCTCTCCCCCGGCCCGGTCACACTCGCCGCGGGGGATATGCGCAGCAGCCGTTTGGGGCTGATGGGTACAAGCGGCCGCCCGTTCCAGTATGTCATGATCTCCGGCGGAACCGAACCGCGGAGCGATTACGAACGGATCTACCGACTCGGCTATGACGCAGCTAAAATCCACCTGCCCTGGGTGGAGAAGGAGGAGGGAAAGGTTGAATTCCCCGGTTGGGAGCAGAATTTCAAACGCATCGCAAACGAAGGTTTGAAGATCGAAATCCGCAATCATGTCCGCGCCCACGCCGGCCCCCCTTATATGCTGGAAAAGGCCGAATACGTCAGCAGCTACCGCTCCGACAAAGCACCCGAGCGCGCCAAGCGGATCGACCCCGCCGATCCCTACGCGGTCAGCCGTTTCGTCAACCTCTACCGCGAAACGGCGAAACTCGCCGCGCGGCACCCCGTCGTCAGCATCAACGCCAACTACGGATTGCGGACGGAGACCGGAATCAAACGGCTCGACATCGGCAAATTCACCCTGAAACAATTCCAGGACGAACTGGCAAAGGAATTCACACTCAAAGAGTTGGCGGAACAAAGCGGTGATCCGCCCGGCAACTTCGACGACATCACCCCGGAACGCATTCTCGCCGACCCGAACAACTTTTATCTGCCCCGCCTCGTCCGGCTTCATATGCGCAACCTCGGCGCCATGCAGCGCAAGGTGTGCGAAGCGATCCGCGAGGGCGGGTTCACGGGCCACCTCACCTTCAATACAAGTTTCCACACCACCGAGCAGCGGCTGCTCGGAGTTAACACCGGCGAATATCTCCGCCTCGGCCGCGATTTCCCGCCGGGTTCGCTCTATCACGAAACCAGCGACCGTTACAGCTTGTCGTTCACCAAATGGCTGCTCGCCAAACGGACGCTCGGCCTGCCCTACGGCGACGAAGGCAACCAGCCGCCGCCGACCTACGAGCATTGCATCCTCGCTTATCACTGGATGGCGATGATGCAATGTTTCGACGCCGTCTACTGCCAGTGGTTCGGCGGCAAGCCCGCCGTGCAGAACCT
>JAVBSA010000502.1:0-9185 GCA_031556915.1 Victivallis sp. | reverse complement strand
AAGACGGCGGCGACAAGGATCACGCTTGCCGTTCCCAGCACCGCCGAGGCGGTCAGCAGCGGCAGCAGCGCTTCGCAGGGACCGAGCACGAAGATGATGAAGACCACCCAGTAGGATAGGCATTGCGCATTGCCGTGCGGATGGCCGTGCGGGAGGTCGTGGGAATGCGTATGGGCGTGGCTCGTGCCGTCGGCGTGCGCATGGCTGTGCCGATGCCGGTTCTTTTTCCAGCGGCTGTGCAGAGCGTGGACCAGGATCGCCGCTCCCATGCCGATCAGAGCGTAAGCGGCGATGTCGCCGCGCCACTCTTCGATCCATTGCAGATTGGCTTCGGAAAGGATTTCCGCGAAGACCAGAAAGCCGGCAGCCAGAAGCAGTGCGCTGCCGACGTGCCCGATCCCGCAGATCAAAGTCCAGAAAAATGTCTTCAGCCAGCCGTATCCGCGGCTTCGGGCGATGGCGATGAACGGCAGGTAATGATCCGGCCCGGCAATGGTATGAATAACCCCGGTCAGCACCGCGGCAATCAGCAGCGCCCCCAGCGTAATATCCTGATTCATGTTGTTTTCCCGGTAAATGGAGAAGGCAAAAAAAAGAAGGCGTTTACACAACCTCCCGTCTGCCTTTTAAGATACTCCCAAGAGACTTCGAAAGCAAGCGAATGATCAGGGGAAAGCAAAAAAAGCGTCTAATAGGATGACTTTTTCAATCATGGGTTCCAGTTGCTCGATTCGAATCGAACCTGCCGTCTTGATTTTTATAGAGCATGCTTCGGGAGAACACAAACTCAGGAATGTTACTTCTTTGCCTGTCATGACGGCGCTGACGCGGATGTTGCCATGGATTCTCAGGTTTTGAAACGAAACGTCGTTCCACACGTCCGGCAAGGCCGGGAAGATGTTCAAGGTTTCGCCGTCAAAGGAGACGAGCATTTCGTGGATGGCTTGCATGGCGGCAAAATTGCCTTCGAGAGTGAATGGCCGGTACGTGTAGTCCGAGTAGCCCCGGCATTTATAATCACCGTTCAGGTGGAAGGTGTTCCGGCTGCAGAAAGCGTCGAAAAACTTTTTCAGGTATTCGAGAGCCGTGTCGCCGTCGTTGCAGTACGCCCGCATGGCGGCCATCCAGCTGAAGCTGTAGCCGACCCATTGGGCGGTGCCGAGTTCTTCAATGCGCCGCAGGGAATCGGCAAGCGTTTTTTTGCCGTCGACGATTTTCAGGGGGTATATTCCCAGCAGGTGGGAATGGTGGCGGTGCGATTCGCACAACTCTTCATCGGGCGACAACTTGAGACCGTTCCGGTCGTCGATCGAAAGAGGGGGCAGATTTTCCAGCACTTCCGCAATATGCGGGTTTTCCGGGCACAGGAGGCGCCATTCCGTAAAGAATTTGATCAACAGAGCGCAATCGTAATTGCTCAGCGGCGTCAGATATGCTTCCAGGCGGTTATCGTGAATCTCCGGGGAGGAAGAGAGCGTCAGGGTATATCCGCCGTTGGAATCCTTGTGGAGCATATGGCATATGAATTCGCCGACCCGGGTCAGGAACTGCTTTGCCCGTCCGTTGTCATTCACATATTTCGCATGCTCCGAAAACATGACGCCGATCCAGGCGCCCGTCGTGATGGAAAAACTGTATTGGCTCCAGCCGCCGAGGGATTTGCCGTTCAAACTCATCACGCCCGGAACCGCCGCACCGTTTGCATCATAAAACAGCTTGGCGTTGCGTTCGAATTCCGGCAGCAATCGGAACATGAAATCCAGGAAACAGTCTCCGGCCTCGAAGTCGCCGCTGTTGAGATAACCCAGATAGCAAAGCTGGGTATTCAGATCATGGTGGTAATCGCCGCGCCACGGCGGCAGCGTGTTGTCGTCGGCGGTCCACACCCCCTGCAGCGGCATCGGGGGGAAGCCGGCGCGGGAAGCCGAGCCGTAGAAATAGCGGCACATGTGATAATGCAGTTGCGCCTCCGGATCCGGCAGGGAAATGCTGCTGCGGTTCCAGAATTCCCGCCAGTATGCCAGATGCGTTTCTTTGCCGTCGCGCTCAAGGGGCTCCTCGCCGTTTTTCAATACCGACACGAAATATTTGCCGCGGGATTTCTTTTTCACCAGAATGCCGTAGGTGAGTCCGGCGTCGCATTCTTGCGTATAAAGGGCGGAATCGGAATCTTTGGCAAGCGTGCCCTGGCGGTATCCCAGCGCGGCCGCGCATTCTCTCCCTTGAAGTCCGAATTTTCCCTGATAGTCCGGCGGAATGATGTCGAACGACAGATTTAAGACGGTATCGATGTAAATGCCGGAGTGATCGGCCGAGGCGAACACCGAAAAGACCGGTTCGTTTTTATCGTCGTAAATATGGGCCGTCGCCGTTTCGAGATCCAGTTCGAACCGGGTCAGGCGCACTTCGTCGAGGAGGGTGAACTCCAACCGCCCCACCGGCAGTTTCGTTGCGATATTGTTTTCGCAGGCCTGATCGAGCTGTTCGAACAGGGTGCGATTTTTGGCGAGGTATGCTTTCTCCAATCCCCGGTAGCTCCACAGCCCGTGATGTTCGGCAGTGGTCCGCTCATCCCATAAGTCGTTGCGGTCCAAACTTAATTTTATTGTTTTGCCGTCTCCCCAGAGCAACGCTCCATGCAAGCCGTTTCCCAGCGGCACGGCTTCATCCCAGCGTTCGATCGGAGCTTTCAGTTCAAGTTTCGGCAGGTGATTCATGGTTTCTTCCGGTTGCGGGTTATATGCCAGAGCTCCGTCATGGAGATGGATTTGCCGGGGGCGACAAGAAGCGTCGGCGAATGCGATTCCGCTTCCGTGAAAACGCGGCTGAGAAAAAGGTGGATGGGGTATTCTTCGCCCATATCCTCTGTGAAGTCCTGATAGGTGATCTTCAGGGACGATCCATTTTTCGGGGTGATTGCAATCGTCCGCTCTTCGCTCCAGCAACGGAGTTCCTGAAAATCCGTCGGCGTGCTTGAGGCGAAGTCTACATTGAGTGAGATGGCTTCAGCGGTGCGAACCATGGCGACCGCGTTCCCCTCGCTTGCGATTTGCATCTCACGCGGCGGATTTTGGATTTGCGGCGGAATTGTGATCTGTTCCAGCAGCAGGCTGTCGAGGCGCGTGATGTTCCAGATCCCGAGCATGCGGGCAAAGGGGGCGGTGTTGATCATGCGGTTTTGAATTGTGATTCCGGCCTCTTCCGGCTCTATTTCAATTGCGTATTCATACTGCAGGTGCGACAATGGACTGGGCTCGGAGGTCATGACGATGGTTCCTTCTGCGGGAAACGCGATTTCATAACTGCCGTGTTCCAGCAGCGGATCATTGGGGAAAAACTCTTTTCGCGGCTGAATCCGCATGAAATGCCCGCCGGCCATGTCGTCCGCAAGGCCCGGGATCAATGCATTTTTGCCGGAAACGACGCTGTTTTTGAGAAGAGACGCTTCGTTGTTCGCGGCGAATTCCATGATGCGGCCGCCGAATTCGGGGACGACGGTCAGGGAGATTTTTCCGTTCTCAATACGGTAGGCGTTGGAAAATCCCTTCCAGCTCACTTTTCGGATCCGGATGTTTTTCCAATCGGGAGCCGGGGGATAAGCGGGTAAACGAGTGCGGACGGCCTCATATTTTTCGCGGTTCTCTTTTAACGTCTGCCGCAATTCAGCCGGGGAATCTGCCTCAATGACCGGATTCGCCCATGCCACGTGTTGAAAGAGGAAGCCGCGAGAACCGAATTCGCCGCGCAGTTCCAGCTGGCTTTTGTCGCCTAGATCGATGTGGACGGGAACCGGCTTTTCGCCGAGCACAAGCACTTTGCGGAACACCTCTTCCTGATCGGCGACAACGACGAAAGAAACGTCGGTTCCAACTTCCGGCACTTCCGGGTTTCCGGGTTGATGCCGTTCGTCAATTCCGATCATTGCGGAAAACGCATTTGCTTTGCCGTCAAGGTTATAGGTGACGCTGAACGGAGTCCGGCCGCAGAGGGCGCGCTGAAATTTCCCGCCGCCGATCATAATCTCCTGGCCTTCGGGAAAAAAAGGTTGCTTATGGCCGCTCCAGGTCCAGAAATGCATGGCGTCGGTCCACGGCAGAGCATCCAGGCCGATTTCCGCGGCCTGAACCGTAAAGAAAGCGAAACAGAATAACAGGAAGATAGGCATTGTTATTATTGAGCGGCGTCTTTTTCCTGAATGTCGATGCTGCCGATATAGAGAATTCCCGGTGAGGCGGCATCGATTGCAAGAGCATTGAAATTTGCCTCCAAAGTTCCGGGGAGATCCGACATTTTCAGGTCGAACTTGAACGCCTGCCACATGGAAGCGGTGGTGATGGATGTGAATTTATAGAGACCGGTGCTGTCTTCTTTATTCGTTTTCCTGTCCCCCATCAGGGAGGCCGCCAGTTTCATGCCGGGTTCTTCGCTTTTCAGGTAGACCGTCGCTTCGTAAATTTTGTCCTTCTTCATTTCAACTTTGGGGAACATGAAGCAGAAACGGTGCAGAACAGCGGCGTTGATTTTGCTGAAATCCAGTTTGAGCGACTGGTTGGCGTCGCGGTATTTCGTTTCCGTATCCAGGGTGACGCCGCACGGGCCCGCTTCGGTATTGATGTCTCCGTAATAAAAGAAAAAATGTTTTTGGCCGCCTTCCGGTTTGGCAAGAAACATTCCGCAGCTGTATTTGCCCTCTTTGGTTTCGGAAACCACTTCGCAGTCGCTCCGGTTCCAATTGAAGCGGCCGATGGGGAACAGATTGTCTCCGGCGCAAGCGAGCCCCCCAAGCAGCATTGCCGAAATACATGCGATCATTTTCATCTTCTTCATGGCGTCGCTCCTGATTATGCCTATTATATTCATTCTGCAAAACACGATCTGTTTTTGCTTTGAAAAATATTATACCATATGGTTTAGAATTTGTCAAGGCCTTTGTCCGGAAAATATTGATAAACACGGTTCCCGAAAGTGAAGATATACTCTTTGAGCGCATTCAGTTGTCTGTTTTAATATTTCTTCCTGTTTTTTTGCGTCAAGTCTTGACAAATTAAATACCATACGGTATAATATAGGTGGAGATTTGAAAGGAATCAGGCATGCCGGATATACAAGTGACAAAGAATCAAAGCCGGAAAGTAACTTCGGATAAGTTCAAAACCTATATGGTGGAGATGCGCGGGCTCGGGAAGCTGATCCTGCCCGCCGAGCGCGATTTGTGCCGGATCCTGAATTGCAGCCGCACGAATCTCCGCCTGATCCTCGATGAATATGAAGAGTGCGGCGATATCGTCAAAAAGAACCGCAGCCGCTCCCTCTCCATGGAAAAAGTCACCGGCAGGAAGATATTGGGCTGCTTTTCATTTGTCGCCGGCGGGGACAACATGATCAGCAATCCGTGCTGGAACAAGCTCTGGATGCGGCTTCAACCTCTGGCTGAAGCGGAAGGCGTCGTTCCCCGGTTGTGCCTGATCGGCAACGGCAGTGACGCCGGGGAGGTGCTGCGGCGGATCGCGGACGGCCCGGATGTCGTGGTGCTGGCGAATTCTTCCGCTCCCGAACTGACCCGGGAGATCGCCAGGCTGCCGGGCAAGAAAATCATCGTGGTCGATGAACAGTATTATATCCCGGGCCGCAACCGGCTGGTGACGGTGGATAATTTCAGCATCGGACATATGGCGGCCCGGGAGCTTGCTTCGCGGGGGTATCAACGCCCGGCGTGGATATGCAATGACATCGTCCTCGACGGGGGGATGTATAAGATGTATGAACAGCGCCTGAAGGGGTTTCGCGCCGGATGCAAGGAGATGAAGCTCGAGTATGGCGATTCCTCTGAATTCTTCATCGCGGGCAACCGGATTCAAACGATCGTGAAGATCATAAAATTGATGGGCACGCTGAAAAACGGCCCGTTCGATTCCCTGTTCGTTTTTTCCGACGACGACATCGAATTCGTTTACCAGGGAATGCTGGAAGAGGGAATCCGCGTTCCCGGCGACATCGGGCTCATTACCGTCAACAGCTTCGATTGCGCCATCGGCAACACGCCACGCATTACCTCCGTTTCGCACGCGACCCACGCCGTAACGGCAAGGCTGCTTGAAGTGTTGAAAGCCATCTTTGCACAACAATCTTACGATATCGAAAAGATGTATCTGGAACCGTCAATTCACCCGGGAGGAACATTATGAATGCGTATTCAAGGAGAGGCGAAAAAATGGAAGGCCGCAAAGCGAAGCTATTCACGTTGATCGAGCTTTTGGTCGTGATTGCGATCATTGCAATCCTTGCCGCAATGCTCCTGCCGGCCCTGACGCGGGCCCGGGAGGTGGCCAAGGGGACGTCGTGCAAAAACAACCTGAAGCAGCTGAACCTCGCGCTTTTGAATTATGAGGCCGATTTCGGCGTGCTGCCGTGCACATACGGGCCACTCTCCAGCCCCTCCAGTTCGGACGAGCCGGGCAACAACATCGTCTGGTCCGGCAAGCTGATGAATACCGGCAATCTCATCGTTCAGGAAGAGACCTATTGGGGGGCCACCGCCAGGAACTGCAATCTGCTCCGGTGTCCCGGTGACAGTGACAAGCTTGAAAGCCATTATGCCATGAACCATTTTCTGGCGGCCAGGCTCGGAGTTCCCGACTCCGCCAATCACTATCTGTTTTGCTCCACCTTTATAAACCGTTCAAAGATCAGCAAGGCTTCCGGCAGGGTATTGCTTGTGGAAGCGAACAGTTTCATGTCTCCCCGGCCTGAAAATGTGAATGATTTCCGTTGGGATCATCAGTTGCAGATGAATGGCTTGTTTGTGGACGGGCATGTCGACATCATAAGAAAAGTGCAAATGGGCGACTTTTGGTTCTATCTGTCGCTCTGGGGCGATATCGAATAAGGTGTCAAAAAGATGAATTTTGTATTACGAGCTTTTATTTTCGTCGTTCTGGCGTCGACGGCCGGTGCGGGAACGGGCGTCAGCCCGGCGCAGATCAGGAAAGATCTGGAGAAAAATAAACCCGTCTTTACGACGCTGTCGCCCGAAAACAATCTCTGGCGGGCGGAGCGCATTGCCGTCGCCGGCGATCGCGAGCCTCACATTGCCCACGACGACTATGCGGTCAGGACTTACGGCAAAGCCTGGGATTTCTCCGGGATGCCGGAAAAGCTGAAGGGCTTCGTCAATGTCAAAGACCGCAGGCTCGAAAATGGAGTGTTCAAATTCACCACCGGCAGATCCGCCGAACTCTTCTGGGGCGATTACCACCAGACCAACCCGGAATACGGCGAAGAGAGCATCGGGGCGGACTGGTGGGCCTACTGGCAGCCCATCTATCTTAAGATGAGGATCAGGCAGTCTTTGCCGTCGTCCAGCTGGACGGCGTCGATGCGTTACGGCGGATCCAGCTCTTCCGAATCCCGCCAATTCACCCTGAAGGGGACGGAATGGCAGGAGGTGAATATCCAATTCATGGATTCCAGGGACTATTTCGCCGCGTTCCGCCTGGAAACCGTCGAGGCGGACAACCGGATCGAAATCGATCACGTCAGCATCTACACCTCGCACCTGACAAGGGTTTACCAGAAGTCGGTCACCGTGACCGACGATGTCGAAGACGCGGCGTTCTGCATCAACACGGCGCCGGAATTCAAAGTATTCATCAACGGGCAACTGGTCTGCGGCGAGATACAGAACAGCAGGATGTCGGGACTTCTCAATCGCTATACGGATATGGGGAAGTACTTCAAAAGAGGAGAAAACCTGATCCGGGTTGAGGCGGAAGGCTGCAACTGGTCGGGCTATATCGATTCGATGGTTATGGAGGGAGCGGTTTACGGCAAATCGGGAACATTGTATCCTTTCAAGACCGACGCCTCCTGGCAGGGGCGATATCAGAGTGAGAAGCAGTTCCGCCCGGTCAAAACGCTCGGCCGCGAAGGCGCCCGGTTCGAAGGGGGGAACAATGCTTATTACCTCAATCCGCCCTATTACGGCAGGATCAAGGCGGAGCCGTTTCCGCGGCCGCAGCCGATCTTCCGCCCCGGTGAGGATATCACCTTCCAAGTGAATGTTTTCGGCAAAGGGAACTTCAACGGATATTCCCTTGCCTATCAGGTCAAAGACGCTTTGAATTCGGAGAAAAGCGTGGCCTCCGGCGTGTTGCTGGATCACGCAAAACCCGGCGTGACCGATGCGACGTTCCGGTTCCGGGCGCCGCACCCCGGAGTCTACAATATTGAATTGGCCATGAAGGACCCCGCCACCGGCAAGGTCATCGACAGCAGGGTGTTGGAGGCGGTAGCCGTCGGGAGGATCGACCAGGCGGAGGTCATGGGCGACAGCTTTGCGGATGGTTTGGAGCTGCGTCTCGTCTCTGAAATCGACTGCGTCGCCGGCCGCGATCCCATGTACAGCAGCAATCCCGGAGAGACGAAGGTCGTGGAGAAACCTTTCGGTTCCTATCGCGTTTCCGGCGGCAATATGCATGATTTCCTCTCCTATAAGCTCGAGTTTCCGGACTGCGACGGCCCCTATCTGGTGGAGATTTCTTACCCGGATGATGAACAACGGATTATGGGAATTTCCATGGGCATCAATACCTACTTCAACGTATGCAATGACGACGGCGGCTGCAACTGGCCGTTCGCGGCCTCCGGAGTATATACCGGGTTCCAGAACCGGATCGGCAATACGATGAAAACGCTGAGGATGGTGGTCTTTCCGCAGCGCCCGGTGAGCACGTTGGAGCTGGTGAATTTTCAGGCCGGGAGCCGGGCCGCGGTCAGCGGCGTCAAGCTTTATAAAATCTGCAATGAACTGCCCGCGCTGAAGTTCGGGACGCAGCCCTCGCGCCGGACGGGAATTCATCTGGAACGGATCACGGAACTGCCGAATTCGTTCTACCAGGGGGATATGGACCGTGTGTTCGGCAACGGGCATCTGCTCTGCGTCTATCCCTTCCACGGTTTCTACAAGGCCTGGTATGAAACCAACCGGAACCTGATCCGGTATATGCGCTTCTGCGGTGAAAACACACTGATTGCCGGTCTGCTGATGTATTATCACGGTTTCTTTTATCCGCCCTCGGTTCAAAGCAACATGCTCTATTTCGAGTCCGCCCAGGCGGATATCGCTGCCTTGCTGGGAGAGATGTTCGCCGCGAACGGTATGGAGCTGCTGCTCGGCGTGGAGTATT
>JAVBSA010000473.1:0-2611 GCA_031556915.1 Victivallis sp. | reverse complement strand
GTTCTCAAAATGTCTCTTGACTTCTTCCAGGGGCACAATCCGATACATCTGATGGGCGTAGTGCTCCTGCTGATCGGCGGGATGCTTGGCGATCTCCACCAGCTTATCCAGCGACCATTGCGGGTACTTCTCGCGGTCGCTGAGAACCGGACGCCAGCTTTCGGAAAGCCTGGTCAGGTTCAGCCGCAGCGCCACATAAGACGGTGTCTTGCCGATCAACTGGGAAAGCGCCGCCACCGAGATATCCGGCGTTTTCAGCGCCGTAAGCTGGGCGACTTCCTCCGCCAGCGTAAGCGGTTCCCGGTGAAAATTCTCGCTGAAAGCGGCAACGTCGGCGTTTTCGGAGGAGTGAAAACGGAACTCCCCGGCTTCGAGGACTTCGCGTTTAAGATAGACCATCGCCCGATACCGCCGCCGCCCGGCAAGCACGCGATACTTGAACTCGGATTTCTCGGCCGGAGGAATCACCGTCAGCACGATCGGTTGGAGAAGCCCGATTTCGTCGATGTTCTCCGCCAGGTCGGCGATTCCCTGCTTATCCACGGAACGGTTGTCGATACATTCGATTTCGGTGAGCGGGATTGCCTCGAATCTCTTCAACACATTTTGGGTTTCTTTGCTATTTTTCATTTCGATTGTCCTTTCGTTTGGAATTACTTACCTGACATCGCCCACAGGATGACGCATCCGAGGGCGAGCATGCAATAGGTGACGTCGCTCATTTCGCGTCCCGGAGCAGGGAATTGAGCTTCGCGCGAATCTCGGAGAGCTTGGCGAAAACGCGAACTTCGCTGTCCATCCATATCGTCCGGTCGTAGTCCGGGGAAGTCCCCTGTTCCCATCCGCCGGTACAAATGCTCACCATGAGGACATCCACATGTCCGGAGAATTCGATAAACACCGAATGCGGCGTTTCGCGGTTGACCCGGAGCGCCAGCCCCATAATCTGCTTAATCCGACCGTCGAGGTTCTTGCGGGTGCGTTTCTTTTTCATTGCGTGTCCTTTCATTGAGGGGTTATTGCTGGGTTTCTTCGTTTTTCAGTTGCCGGACGATCAGATTCACGCCCGGAACCGGCGCATACCTCTTCACGCTCTCCACTCGGCAGATCAGCGCATCATCGCGCCAGACTACGCCGGTAAGCGCGTCGATCAGGCCCTTGCAGAGGTTATCCGCCAAGTCCGGCTTGGTGGTTTTGTAGACGGTGCCGCCGGACTGAACCACGGCGAGTTCCCGCTTCCGCATGGATTTCGGCGGCGTGAAGAGAAATTCAATTTCGATTCCAACGGGCGCGTCGAGCATCTGCCAGTCTTCGGGAAGCTGGTTCATCGCAGTAATTTTGATGAAATTTTTCCAATCAACGTTCTGTTTCGGCTGGTATTTGGAGAAATGTTCTCCGCGCTTTGCGAATCTGACCGACTGAATCGCCCGCGGTTCTCCGCCGAACTGCAACTTCAAATTTTCCATTTCCATCTCCTGTTGGTTAAAAATCGGGGCAGTCATCCGCCCGGTATTTGCTCATTACGCCGATGAATCTTCCGGTGGCCGGATCGAATTCGAGTTTTTCTTTCCACCGGCCCACGCCGCTTCGGGTCTTGACCGAGTAAAAATCCTTTTCCTTGCCGTTGCCATTCAAAAAAGCAATGACGTCCGCCTCCTGCTCGATGGCGGAGGAGCCTTTGAGGTCTGTCACCTGACATGCCCGATTGCCGCGGTCTTTGTCGCGGTTGAGCTGGCTCAACAGAACCAGACCGACCGGGAACTCGCTCATTTCGTCCGACAGCTCGCCCATGAAACGGTCGATTTCCTCCACCCGGCCGAAGGCTTTCCCGTCCGGCCGATGGTTCTGGATGTAGTCAAGATTCACCTGGGCCAGCTTCCCTTTGGTGAAATTCCAGACGTGACGGACTTTCGAGGCGATGCCGGAGGGGGTCGGCTTATACTGCCCTTTGCCGTAGAGCCGGAAAAAGTCGGCCCGGTCTTTCAGATACCGCACGGTATTGCGGACGTGTTCGGCCTCTTCCGCAGTCAGCCCGCCGGGGCGGTTGAGTTTGTACCCCGGAATCCCCGAAACGATGGAAACCAGCCCGTCCCACAGCACCCGGTTGGAGTTTTCCCGCGAGAAGATCACCACCGGCGGCGGTTCCGGCATCGCCAGCTTGCCGGCGAGGTCGGAGAGAATAAACCGGGTTTTTCCGGTATTGACTCCGGCGCCGAGAATGAAAATCTGCTGTTTTTGAAACGGGCAGAGCTGATCGACACCCGGAATCCCCCACGGAATAATCACGCCGTTGCCATGGTCTCCGTTCTGTTGAATCACTTCGAGCGATTCGAGGTACTGGTCGCCCTGCGCTGCGGTCGGTAGCGAACGCGACCGGATAAAAAAATCCTCCGCCTGGTTGATCGCGCCGGTGAAGCTTCGGAAGCTGAACAGTGCCGGAGCCTCGGTATTGTTGAAATCATTGATTCCCTGATACGCCGCCCGGATGATCGTTCGCCGCCCGTGGAACTCCCGGAGCATCGTCACCCAATCGCGGAGGTTGACCGTCGTGACCACTTCGCCGCACGTCTGAGCGAGAAACAATTCATTCCCGCCCTGATCGCCGAGATTG
>JAVBSA010000541.1:0-2696 GCA_031556915.1 Victivallis sp. | reverse complement strand
TGGTTCAGGGCGGGGAGCAGCATGGCGGCCAGGATCGCGATGATCGCAATCACCACCAATAATTCGATCAGCGTGAAGGCGTGACGTAGTTGGGAACCGTTCTTGTGCTCAGTCATGTTTGTACCTCATTTGTGAGTATTGGGGAATTGTTATGCGATGGAGAGCTTGCGCGCCGCACAGAGTTCCCTGCGGGAACCGGGATAACGGCCGGCAAGATAACTGTAAAGCAGCGCGGGGAAATCGGTCTGGATGACCCGGAACCCGTGATCGATCAGCCAGCCCCAGTGAAGATCCGGGTCTTCCAGGACCGCGCCGCGATCATCGTGGAATGCGCTTAAATTATATTGCTTCCTGCCGAGGCAGATGGCGTTGGCCCAGAGAAAGAGGCCGGCGTCATGGAACCCGGCCTGGAATTCCGGAGAAAGCACTTCATCGGATTCATCGGTAAAAAGCAGCTCCGCCCCGACGAAATTGAGCTTGCGCTTGCGGATCAGCCGCCACTGATCCGCCGAGCCGACGATCGGCATGAAGAGAAACGGGTGTCCGCACCGTTCCAGCGCGTCGAGCGCGTCTTGATCGTTGGCCGGGCACTTGAGGATCAGTTGATCGGTCATCCGGCAAGCGGCGAGTTCCTCGAGGAATCCCCGGTTCCAGTAACGCCAGGAGCGGTCCACGTTGAGGAGCCCTTCACCCCGGAGCGCGGCGAGCACGTCGGCGAGCCGTTCGACCGGGCCGGCGGGAGTCCGGGACATGTTGAAGTATTCGAGCTTGTCGATCGTTCCCGAATCGAGTTTGCCGAGATTGCCGCAGTCGCCGATCAGCCGCGGTTCCATGTCGTCGTGCAGACAGTAGTAGACGCCGTCGGTGCTGCGGACGATATCCATTTCGGCGATATCACCCCCGTTCGCCCAGGCCGCCCGGTAACCGTCGACCGTATTTTCCATCACGTCGCCGCAGGCGATGCCGCGATGAACGGCGATCAGCACCCGGCGCTTTTCAAGCAGTTTTTCCAGTAAACTCATGGTACTTCCTCGGGAAATTGAAAATTGAAAATTGAAAATTAGGGAACTGGGCTTTTATAAACATCATAGTGATTCATGTCGTGTCATTTTCCATTTTCCATTTTCCATTTTTCATTTGTATGGACGGCCGCGAGGGTCTGCCCCGGTGAAAAACGGCTGGCGAAGCGGAGGTTGCGCGGCGGCTGCTTCGGGTTCTTCTGGCGCCAGGCGATTTGCTCGAAGATGCATTCCGCCAGGTCGTGAAGCGGAGGATTGAGCAAGGTCGGGAGCGGCCGGTAACAGGCCGCCTCCAGGCGGTCGCCGACGCAGACGATCGAAATATCCTCGGGAACGCGCAACCCGAGATCGACCAGCGCGGAATAGGTCGCCCAGTAAAAGGGGAGCGGGGTGATGATCGCCGTGTAATTGGGTTCCGATCCAAGGTCGAACAACTTTTTGCGGATCGCCTCGAAAGGCTGGCCGAATGAAGGAACTTCAACCAGGAGCGTGGTGTCGTCGAAGAAAACATCGGAATATTGCTTGCGGAAACACTCCCCGATGCCGTTGTCGGAAAAGCTCAGGAAACGCTTGCTCCCGTTGCGGCGCTCGAATTGTTCGACTTGCAGAATCCGGCGGTGCCCGAGCCCATAGAGACGCCCGCAAAGCTCCGCCGCCTCCTCATCGAACCGCGGAGAAACGGAGTCGAAACCGAATTGAACGGCCGAACCGCCGCTGATGATCACCGGCTTCTCCCGGCTCCGGAATTTCTCCGCCAGGTCGGCCGGCAGGTCGTTCAGGTCTTCGATCGTCTTGGCGACCAGGGCATCGCTGCTCTGATAAAGTTCGGCGACGGCCCGGTCCCGCCACGAACGGGCATAGACGAATTTCGGAGTCCAATTCGCCTTGTGGGCGGCGGCCGAGAGGTGCATGATGAAATCCATATTTTCCGGCGCGCTCCAGGCCGGGATCACGGCGCCGATCTGCCGGGGCAGTTTGTGTTCCGGGATGGTGCTGCAGACGAAGGTGCCGACCCCGGCCACACGCTGAAGGCACCCCTCGGCAATCAGCAGATCGACCGCCTTGCGCAGCGTCATATAGCTGACTCCGGCGCGTTCGGCCATTTCGCGTTCCGGCGGCAGCGCCGTGCCGCGCGAATAGTTGCCGAGCATGATTTCCTCGTGAATATAGCGCCGCGTTTCCGCGACTTTGTTTCCATAACCCATAAAGCCTCCTCGATTCCGGGCAATTGATCGTCTGGTATTAATTATAGCAAAGATATATCAAGATGTCAATAGCGAATTGTATTCTTTTTGCAAGAAATATAGCTCTGCGCTATTTTTATTCAAAAAAGGTGAATCCCCCGCCCTGGGGCGTTTGACGCTGGCGCGTTTGCGGAGCGCCTACAGGGGACAGCAGGTTAAGTCGGGACATGTCAGACGGTTCGGATATGTCCGACGATGCGGTTTGCGCTGACCGCGAGTGCAAAAAAAACCGGGCCAGGCGGTCAGCTCAAAACGCCAAGTCTGTCCGACATGTCCGAACCGTCCGACATGTCCAATGCTCTTCACTTAACTGGTAATGCCATTTTTTGACCACGAAATACACGAAAAACACGAAAGGGGAGAGGGAAAAATTTCGTTTTGATTTTTTTTCGTGTGTTTCGTGTATTTCGTGGTCTTTTAAATGAAGAGTATT
>JAVBSA010000202.1:0-12944 GCA_031556915.1 Victivallis sp. | reverse complement strand
CGTTGCCGACAGGGGTATTGTACCAGAGGTCGTCAGGGGAGACTTCGATTCCGGAGTAGACCCCTTTGTATTTGACGCCGAGCACACCGGAGAGCCCTTCCGTGACTTCGTGATGTTCGTTATAGTGTCCGGCCCGCATGTCGGCGAGAAGCGCGCCGCCCTCTTTCACATAGGCGGCGATCGCGGCGCATTCCGTACTTGTGAGGTGGTCGGCGTCGACCAGCAGCAGCGCGCCATACCGGTTGAGCCAGGCGGAATTGAGCTTGTTATAGGGCAGCACATCCACCCAGTACCCCGCGTCGCGCAGCCGTTTGTAGACGTTTAGGCGGTTGTTGCTCGCATAATCCCACCACGAGACTCCGGTGTCGGCGGCGAGCAGGATATCGCGTTTGGGCATCAGCATCGCGATCCTCGGGATCCCTTCCGCCGGAGCGCTCCCGGCCATAAACGACTCCGCCCGGTGGATCATCGACGCCAACCGCGAGGTGTAATAGAAGCGGTCGCGCCGGGTGTTGTCGGGGTAGGTCATGCCGAAGGTGGCGTAATCCTGTACGCCGAGAAACGAACCCATCACGAAGAAATCCACCCCTTTGAAGCCGTTGGCGAGGCATCGCCAATAGGTTTGGGCGAACTGCCAGCCGGGACCGGCGTGGTTGTTGGTCTCAGCCGAAAACAACCCGTAACGGCAGGTTTTGTCGGCGGGATCGGCGGGACGGATGCAGTTGTAAAGGTAGTTGAGCTCGTAGTTGTTGCGGTCGCCGTGGCCGTACTGGTCGATTCCGTACCAGCCCTGTCCCAAATCGCGCACATGATCGGCGACAACTTCGTGGTCGACGGCGCGGTTGCGGGCTACCGCTTGCATTTCAAGAGTGCACTGGGTCGCCTTGGAGATGACCGGGCGTTTGGCGGGGTCGGCATCCTGAATCGCCTTGAAGTAGTCGGCGACGAACTTCGCGTATTCGAGATCCTGGAATCTCCGCCAGTCGAGCCAGGCGGCGGGGCGGGAATTGCGCTCTTCGATCGCGGGCGGCAGCGCCTCGTCGAAGGCGGCGTAAGAGCTCCCCCACGCCTTGTTCATGCGGGCAAGATCGCCGTTGTACTCGCCTGCCAGGGCTTTGCGGAAGAGGGCGACGGCTTCTGGGGAGTAATCCATGCCGGGCTCCCATTCGTTGTCGATTCCCCAGAGCGTGATGCGGCACGGGTCGTGTTCCAGAACGGACTTCACCGAGAAGGCGGCCGCATCGAGGGCATACTTCCGCGTATTGGGGTCGAGATAGCTGATGTGGTTCTTCCCCTGGGGTTTGCCGTTGGAGAAAAGCGCGCTTTTCAAAGTCCCGTAGTTCTTTGTCGCGAGCTTGCCGTATACGGAATGCAGCGCCCAAAGGCAGTAAAAATAGTTTCCCCGGTCGCTGCTGCGTTTGGTCAGCCGGGTGGGGAGCCCCTCGCGGAACTCGTGGCAGGTGTAGATCTGCTCGGTGATGTTGAGCCCCATAAACGTGAGGTCGTCGAACATGCGGTCGCCGAGGATTCCGATGGGGAAATACCCGGCGGAACCGATTCCGGTGGAATAGGTTTCGAGCTTTTCCATGGGATCGATTCCCCACGCGGTTCCGGCCAGCAGCGCGGCGGCGAATAAGAATTGTTTCATTTGAGTTCGAGCCCCAGAACCATCACCGGCGCGCCGGTCAATTCCAGTGTCACCTTGCCGTTCTTCGCCGGAACGTTTGTCCTGCGGCCGATGGCGTCGATCACCGTAACGGAGTCGCCGGCGGCCTGGAAGGTATGGCTCACCCGGCTTTTCCAGTTGGAAACCCAGGGTTCCGGCTGGATGTTTCTATCCTTCACGGAGAGCAGATAGCCGTCGGTGCGGTCGTAGAGAACCGCGAGCAATCCTGCCGGGGTATCCAGCAGCACGCCCTTCAATGCGCCCTCGCCCTCGTAATAACGGTTGAACTTCGCGCCGTCCATCGCTTCGGCGGCGGCGGCGTAAGCCATGGCGGAGGGTTTGAAGGAGAGGTCGCGCATCAGGATTCCGTAATGGTATTCGTTATCGACGGCGCTGACGCCGCCCTGATCGCTCCAGACCGCGTCGTTGAGCTGATACCAGTGGATCGCCTTGATGTTTTCGGCGAATCCGAGCGCGTAGGAGAGGATCACGTTCTCCGCCGCCTGGCGGTAACTGTCGTTCCACCAGTCGTTGGGCTTGGTTTTGGCGTAGGCTTCGGTGATGTAGATCGGTTTTTCGCCGAATTCCTTCACCATTTTTTTGAGGGTCCGGATGCTGCCGAGGTAGTTCCAGTATCCGGTGGTGAGGTCGGGGGTTACGTTGCCGCGCCCGGTGTGCCAGGCGACGGCGTCGAGCGCATCCCAGCAGCCCGCGTTGTAGAGGTCGCGGACGAAGTTGGCGTACTGATTGACCATGCCCTGGGAAACAAGTTTGAAATCCATCCCGGCCGCGTCACGCTTTTCTTTGAGGTCGTGACAGAGCTTCGTGTAGATTTCGGCGCGGCGGACGCTCTCTTCGCGGGGCTTGTTCATATTCCACTCGTTGCCGAATTCGAAGGCGGGGTTTTCCTGTTCCCGGATGGTTTTCAGGAAACCGTCGCGCTTTTTCGCCCAGTCATCGGCCTTGATATTGGGGGCGACGTTGGCGTGGAAGAAGCCTTCCATTCCATATTTGCGGGCGGTACGGTTGTCGCACTGGCGAAGATGATAGACGCCGAGGCGGCCCATCAGCCGGAAGGCTTCGGCTTCGGAAGGCAGCTTGAAGAAGGCGGCAAGCCCGAAAATCCCTTCCGCCCGGTGCTTGAATTCGAAGGGCGGCAGGATGGCGACGGAGGTGCGGGTGAAGATGCCGCCAACTTCCGCTTCGAGGAAGAAGAGATTGCGTTCCCCGGCGGGCAGCGTGAATTCGAGGCGGACGTTTTTCATGGGATCAAGCGCAACAGCGCGTTCCTCTTCGAGAACAACCTTGCCGTCGAAATCGCGGACCGTGATCTTTGCCTTCTCCTGCAATGGTTTACCGGAAGCGTTCGCAACGGTCAGTACCACTTCGACGGGTCCGCCGGTTTCAAAAAGATTGAAGCTTTTTTCGGTGGAGAATTCGAGCGAAAGCCGCCGTTTGCTGTAATATGCCGCGGCGGTGTTGCCGTCCGCCGTGCGCGGCAGGACGAAGAAGAAGGTTTCGGCGGTACGTTCGCGTTTCCCTTTGAAATTGAGGTGCTGAGAGGCGGTGTCGTTCCAGCCCTGGTTGCCACTCACGTGCATCCAGAGCGTATTGTCCTGGTTGCTGAAGGCGCGGAAATAACCGTCGCGGACTTCATAGGGAACGCCGCCATCTTTGTGGCGCGTCCACAGGCCCGATTTGAAGAGACCGCCTTTTTTCGTGCCGCTGACGGGCTTGACGGTCAGCTGGGTTCCGCCGACATTCATCTTCTCGGGGGCGGTCAGCGAATAAACCGCTTTCACCCCCTCATTTGTAACGGTGTACACCGCGCCGAAGGTGATCAGTTTGTCCGGGTCGTTCAAAGTCTCGTAAGTCACCCGTACGGTATCTCCTTCGCGTACGGCGGCGACTCCCCTGCCGGTCTGCGGACTTCCCCAGCCGATCTTGAGATCGCCCGTTTGCAGCATCGGGTTGCCGAAGGTGTCGCGGATGAAGACCTGGCCCTTGTTCACCTCGAAGGTGTAGTTTTGCTGCTTGATTTCAATTTCGGCCCCGGAGGCCGCAAGGGCCCCGGCCGTCAGCGCAATCGCGCAGAAAGCTTGTTTCAACATGAGTTTTTTCCTGAATATTAGAGGGGGTACCAGAATTCACCGAAGATCCAGTTGCCTTTTGCGTACCAGGCCTTGACCGGATTCAGCCAGATCCCATGGGGATTGACCCCATAGTTCAAGGATTCGACGTGGCCGTCGATCATCCCGAAATTGCATCCGAGACCGCCGTGATCGCGGACCCGTTCGACGGCTCCCCCGCTGCGGCTCAACACCGTATTGAACTGCTGGATCCCGTCGTTGAAGCAGGCGGAATATGCCTCCAGCACCAGGGCGCTTTTACTCGGCGAATCCCCCCGGGAGAGTTTTCCCTTCATTCCGCCCGGCTTGCTCCAGAGGGTCTGCTTCAGCAGATGCTGGTTGAAGGAATAATTGGTGTAATTCGTATCCTCGGCGGTCGTTTTGGTGTTGAATCCGATTCCGCGGACATAATTGGCCTGGGTATCCTTGCTCGAATTGAGGGTGTTCCCGGCGCAATGGAATATTTTTTCCGGACATCCGTAATTCCGCGTGAGCTGCCACATCCACCAGGTGGAGTTCCAGCTGCCTTCATTTTCCTTCCCCTCATGGGTCGGCAACTGGTCGTGGTTGTCCATCGCATAAAAGAGCAGTCCGCTCACCATGCTTTTCACGTTCCCTTTACAGCTGGAGACGCGCGCCTGTCCCCGCGCTTTGTTCAACGCGGGCAACAGCATGGAGGCGAGGATGGCGATGATCGCAATGACCACCAGGAGCTCGATGAGGGTAAACCGTTTTGTCATGATTCTCTCCGTTATCGGTTATGTTTCGGAACTTCAAGCGTCATGGGTACGACGATCTGAAGCGGCTGATCGTCGCGGCTGCGGATCTTCTCGAGCAACCGCTTTGCGGCACGGCGGCCGATCTGCGCGGGATCGCTGTTGAGCGTGATGAAATCGCCGGGCTGGCCGGGGTGGTGGTCGAACGCCATCAGCGTCACGCCGCCGGTTTTCTGGAGCTGCATCATCATTTGCGCGGTCCGCCCGGAGTCGGAGCTGCCGACCACCAGGGCCTCGGGCAGATTTCCTTCGCCGATCCAGTTGTGGATCGCTTCAATAAAAGTAGTCAGGTCGGTGTCGGGCAGCAGCCGGAAATCCTCCGGCGGAACCGAAATTCCGTTCCTCAAAAGTTCGGTCTGAAACCCCGCGTAACGGTCGAGCGCGTGCGGCGGCAGCAGGAAGCCGATGCGTTTGACTCCGCGCCCGAGCAAGTGACGGCACCCCTCGACGCCCGCCTCGAAGTTGTTCACGGTAACCATGTCCTCGCTGCTGGAATAGAGGTCGCCGGAGGCGATCACATAGGGCACGTTCCGCCGGCGCAAAGAAGCGCGCAGCTCCGCCGACGGGAAGCCGACCAGGATCACGCCGTCGCGACAGGTTGCCTCGGGCAATTCCGAAGCGGCGGCGATCAGGGTCTGCAGCTTGAACTCCACATGTTCCCCGGCCACCCCCTCGCGCACCCCGGCGCTCAGCAGACTGAAATATTCCAGCGCAAACGGATCGTGCTGTTCCGGCAGCGGGCACATGGCCAGGATCACCGGAATCTGCGGGTCGTCGCCGTCCTGAATGAGGCTCATCACCTCCGACTTATACCCCAGCAGCCGCAGGGATTGCAAAACTGTCTCCCGCGTCTTCTCGCTGATTCCGGGGTGGTTGTTGATCACCCGCGAAACCGTCGACTGGGAAACCCCCGCACGGGCGGCGACATCGGTCATATTGACCGGGCTGGCGGAACGTCGGCGCAATGTCATATCGTGAATTCCTTATCTTGTTTCCCTATATTATGACGCATTATTCTGCATTTTGCAAGAGCATTTGAATGATTTCTGCAAAAATAATTCATATGTGCATAATTTATGCATCACAAAAAAACAAAAACCGCACCCGCGAGAGGGAAGAGGGTGCGGTCGGGCTCCGGCGAAATCCGGCTACCGGTTTTCCATGCGGTACGGAATCGCCTTTTCGGCGACTTCACGGAGGATGTCCGTGAGCTCGGAATAAGGCTGGTCGGCGACGTCGAGCAACCCGAGGCTCATGTTCTCCCCGTCGAGCCGGCGGCCGCAGAGCGGCTGCGCCACCCAGGTGTAATAGTGCATCCCGACGATGCGCGGATTGCGCAACGCGCTCTCCAGATAACGTTTCAGCGCTTCCCCGCGTTCCGATTCCGTGAATCCGCCTACGGCGAGCCCGGCGTAGAACATGCCGCGCAAGGCGCTGCCGCCCACGTTGAATTCCGTAATCATCACCGGCATATCCGGAATTTCGGGAGCGAAATGATCGAGCCCCAGCCAATAGCAGTTGTAGCTGGCGACATCGCAATATTCCGCGAACAGCGGCGCAAGGTAGCCGTAAGCTCCCCCGGCGCTCATCTGGAAACGGGCGCCGAGATAGAGCTGGCGGGGGGCGATCTCTTTTACCGTGTTCCGGCTCACTTCGAAGAACTTGCGGAGCAGAATCCGGCTGAATTCCTCCAGATCGCGCTTTCCGGCGGCGGTCGCCGGAATTTCTTTATTCTCCAGGAAAGCATCGAAATCCTTGTCGTTCCTCCCCCACGCTTTGTTGAAAGCTGCGATCGAACGGTGGCGTGCTTCGAGGAATTTGCGGAATTCCCGCTTGGCGGGCTGGGCGGCATCCGAGGTCACGGCTCCTTCGGCCCAGGTGGACGGGGTTCCGTAGAACAGCTCGTTGGTGACGAAGAACCCGATGCACATGGGGTCCCCGACCGCCTCTTTGAACTGCCCGGCGAGGAGCTCGCGGATCTTCCCGGCGAAGCGGGGATCGTAGGGATCGCGGGCGCGGACGCCGAAATGCCCGTCATTTTCCAGACTCATCAATATGACGGTGTAGGGGCGCGTGCGGAGTTTGGCGACTCCCCAATCCGACCAGGCGCCGACGGTGTTGATTCCCCAGGAATCGAGGCGTTTCAGCATCACATCCTGCGGCCACGGGGTGCCCCACCGGATCTCATTGGCGTGTTTGGCATGGCGGATGACATGGGTTTTGCCATCGGGCAGCACTTCGCCGGGGCGGGTATAATAATGTTCGCGACCGTCGATGAAATCGGCCTCCCAGAAAGCGAGACCGTTGACTCCGGAGGAGAAGAAAAGTTTGCCTTCCGGATCCACCAGATACCATTTGTCCTGATACTTTTCGGTGCGGAAGAATCCGGTCGCCTTGAGCGTCGGCCCGGGCGCGTATCCGCCATAACGGTTCCAGGCGGCGGGACGCGGTTTCCAGGCGGCGGCCTCGCGTTTTGCGGAAGCGCGGAGTTCATCGTCGTTATGAGCCTTCTCCGGCCACTCGGCATACCGGTACTGGCCGTAACGGTCGACGAAGGGGAAGAATTTCCCCGGATCGTCCAGCGGTGCGGTATTTTTCGGCAGTTCATCGGTCAAGCGCAGATTGGAGACCGAGAACGAGGTGCGTTCCGCATCGCGCCGCAGATAAGGAGTCATCGACCAGAAGACGAGCGCGGAAACATGATCGGGATCCACCCCCGTGAAACCGGGCATTCCAAAGGGCTTGCCGTGCATATATTCCCCCGGGGCCAGCGACACGCGGCAATCTTTGCGGAAGGCGGAAAGCGGCACGCGGACGGTGCGTTTTTCACCGGGCATGAGATAGACTCCCGCTTCGGGCCGCCCGAACGGCCTGGCCGGATCATCCCCGGTGTGAACGCGGAGCAGCACATCCGCCGGCCACGCCGAACGGTTCTCCACATCGGCGGCGAGAACCGTGAATCCCCCGAAACGGAAAAATCCTTTCGCGGGCAGAACCGCCGCCCCGATGAAATCATCCTGTCCGTGCTTCATCGTGACCGTGAAGGAGAGCGGGGACTTCTTCACCCCCGAGACAAGCGCATCGGCACTTTCATCGGGGAATTGCGGGAGTACGCTGTGGCGCAGTTTCAGCCCGGCCCCGCGAACCAGGCAATCCTCCTGCGGGAAAGGGAGTTCCGCCGCCTGAAGCGCGGCAAAAAACAGAAGCGGCAGAAAAAAACGCAACATGATTCAAGATCCTTTGTTATTGCTTCAGAGGAAGCCCGTTGCCGCCGATCGCGCTGGTGATCGCAGAGGGGGAAGCCGCCAGGTCGCCGAAGGAGGAAGAGGTGACGTGCCCATCCAGCCACGCGACGTTGCCGCGGTCGGAGTGGCGCATGATGATCCCCACCCCCGCGCTCGTGCTGCCGCCCCAGGCCAGCCGGTCGCGGTAGAAGTTCCCGGCGGGCCGCAGGAAATTGGCATCGGCGGTATTGTAACCGGTATCGGCAAAGAGGATCATGCCGCTCGGCCGCTTGCACTTGCCCGCGACCAGGACGCCGGTCTCGGCGGCGGGGGAAGCGTAGCACTTGCCCAGCTCCTCCGGGAATCCCGCCCCGCCGCTGCTGTTTTCATAGAGCAGATTCCAAGTTCCGTAATTGCTGTAGCAGAACAGCGTGAGATAATTGGTGTCGTCGATCGGGGTGGAAGGGCAGCGGGTGATTCCCGAAACCGGCGTCGGGCTCGGCGCATGTTTACCCGTGTCCGTGAAGGGGATATAGGAGTTCCCGGTCAGGGTCCAGAGCCCCCAGACCCAGCTGTAAGCTCCGCCGCTCCGGGGGTAGATGACGTAAAACTGGTCGTTGTAGTCATCCATGTAGAAACGGGCCGACTGGAAACATTGCCGCAGGTTGCCGGAACAGCTGCTCCGGCGCGCCGATTCCCGCGCTTTGTTCAATGCCGGCAACAGCATCGCCGCCAGGATCGCGATGATCGCGATCACAACCAGGAGTTCGATCAAGGTAAAATATTTTTTCATTTTCTTTCTCCTTTCCTATATTGTACCGCAAAAGAAGCGGAAACGGAATAGTTGTAAATTGCATTTACATGTCGTATAGTATCAAAAAGGAGTTTTTTAATGGCGGACGCATCATCCTGGACAATCACTCCCCATCTGATCGGCAGTTATGAATTCGATCACCCGGCGGACCACCCGCGCATCTGGATGACGCAGCCCTTTCAGGTGCTGATGCTGACGCTGTCGGGCAGAGGAATTCTTCACCGGCGGGATGAATCCCCCTGGCGTTTTCCCGTAGACACCGGGGAAGGCAGTCTTTATTTTCTGCATGACAACCTGATCCGTTACGTGGAGGTGGCGGATAATCGCCCCATGCATATGATCGCCTTCTCCTTCGACATCGAATTCGCCAACGGACTCGGCTTCTTCGAATACCACACCTACCCGTGGGAATTCACCTTTGAAGACAAGGCCGTGCTGACCCGGACGATCCTTGAAGTCAACCGCCTGAAAGGCGAAACAAGCCTCTCCGCCTGCATCGAACGCGAACGGCTGATGCACGTTCTCTCCGGCCGGCTGCTGCAGAATGTGGAGAGAAAAGCCGGAATCCGGCTGCCGGAACACACGCTCCGCTGCGCTCCCGCGGTAGATTATCTGAACAAGCATTTCACCGAGGAGTTCGATATCGACCGCCTCGTATCGCTTTCGGCGGTATCGAAACCGCATTTCTTCCGCCTGTTCCGGCAGGAATTCAATATGACGCCGCAGGAATATCAACTGAAAAGACGCCTTCGGGAAGCGGAAAAACTCCTCCATCTGACCGAGCTTCCGGTCAAGGAGGTGGCGCGCCTGGCCGGCTGGAACGACCCCTTTCACTTCTCGCGCCTCTTCACCCGCCGCCACGGCGTTTCACCGCGCGACTTCCGCAACTCGCTGCGCCGGTACGGCGCCCTGAAAGCCGACTGAACAAATTTTTCCCCGCACCTTGCTTTTTCCCACGCCGGGATTATATTTGTGTGTACACTTATCATATAAGGATATTTTGCCATGAAATTCGAAACGGTCACCTTCAAAGGCATTCCCGGCTGCCTTAAGCTGGACAATGGAATCATAGAGTTGATTGTCACCGCCACGTTCGGGCCGCGCATCCTCTCCTGCCGCCGGGCGGGCGGAAGCAACTTCATGAAGATTTTCGAGGAAGAACTCGCCGATTTCAGGCTCGACAAATGGCAGAGCTACGGCGGGCACCGCCTCTGGCACGCGCCCGAAGTGTGGCCGCGCACCTATTATCCCGACACCGAAAAGGTGGAGTACGACTGGAACGGGGAAACGCTCAATCTCAAATGCGCCGTCGAAAGTACCACGGGGCTGCAGAAGGAAATCTCCATCCGGCTCGACGGAGAGGGCGTCCGGCTCTCCCACAAAATTTACAACCGCAACGCGTGGGCCGTCGCCTTCTCCCCCTGGTGCCTCACCGTCATGGCCGCGGGCGGAACGCTCTATGTCCCCCAGGAACCCTATGTGCCGCACGGCTCCGAACCTGGCGAATCCTTCGACTACGCCCGGCCGCTGGTGCTCTGGCAGTTCACCCAAATGGCCGATCCCCGCTTCACCTGGGGCAACCGGCTGATCCAAATGCGGCAGGACGACCGCTGCGACTCCAAACAAAAGTTCGGCGCAACCGTCAAAGCCGGCTGGGCCGCCTACTCCCTCGGCAGCGAAGTGTTCCTCAAGCGTTTCCCCTGCGATCCCGCAGCCGCCTATCCCGACAACGGATGCAACGCGGAATTCTTCACCATGCCGGGATTCCTCGAAATCGAATCGCTCGGCCCCCTTGCCCCGGTGAATCCCGGCGCGTTCGTCCAACAGGACGAACATTGGACGCTCCACAAACTCACCCTCGCCGGTGACGAAACCGCCATCTTCGAACAACTCAACGCACTGGTCTAAAATGTCACAACACCTTCTCCACTACCGGACCCCGGCCCGCTGCTGGGACGAAGCGCTCCCCATCGGCAACGGCCGCATCGGAGCCATGATCTTCGGCCGCATGGACGAAGAGACCGTCGAACTCAACGAAGATACCCTCTGGAGCGGATATCCGAGAACCTTCCCCGCCGGGAACTACTTCGAAAATCTCCAGCGCGCCCGGGAAATCCTCAAAGAGGGCAAACACTCCGAAGCCGACGAATTCATCTCCCGCGAGATGCTTTCGAGCAACAGCCAGGGATATTTGCCGGCGGGGCGGCTCAAGCTCGCCTTCCACACCCCGGCAGTCGCGAACTACCGCCGGGAGCTGGATCTCGCCCGGGCCGTCCACACCGCCGCCGCGGGCGAAGAACACTGCCAATGGTTCGCCTCGCATCCCGGCCAGGTTCTCGCCATGCGTTACCGGGGCGCGGGATTCACCTTGACCCTCGACTCTCCGGTCGAGCACGACGTCTCCCCCGACGGAACCGACCTTGTCCTCGACGGGCGCTGCCCGGTTTACGCCAGGTACGATGTCCTCAAACAGGGCGATGATATCCGCCCCTGCGGAATCCGCTATCAGATCCGCGTTCGCTTGATCGCCCCCGTCGAATCCATCCGCCAAACATCCGACAGCCTCGTTTTCACCGGCGGCGAAGCCCTCCTTCTCGTCGCAATCCGCAGCAGCTTCATCGACTGGAAAACCATGCCGGACTTTCCCGGCTACCCCGAACAAAGCAAAGCCGACCTCGACCGGGCCGATAAAGCTTCGTTGATGGAGGAACACGTCGCGGATCATCAGACCCTCTATCTGCGTTCCAAACTGGAACTGCCCGAAACCGAAGAAGACCTCCTGCCGACCGACGAACGGATCGCCCGCTGCGCCGACGATTTCACCCCCGCGCTCGGTGCGCTGCTCTACCATTTCGGCCGCTATCTCCTCATCGCTTCAAGCCGCCCCGGAACCCAGCCCGCCAACCTTCTGGGAATCTGGAATCCCCTGATGCTCCCCCCGTGGGGTTCCAACTACACCACCAACATCAACCTCGAAATGAACTACTGGCCCGCCGAAAGCGCGAATCTCGCCGAATGCGCCGAGCCCCTGTTCCGATTCATCCGCGAAGCCGCCGAAGCCGGCGAACCTGTCGCACGCGATTTCTATCACGCCTCCGGCTGGTGCATGCACCACAACAGCGATCTCTGGCGTTATTGCAATCCGGCTTCCGGCCAGGCGCGCTGGGCCTTCTGGCCGGTGTGCGGCCTCTGGCTCTGCCGCCATATCTTCGAACATTACGAATACAGCGGCGACACGCAATTCCTGCGCGATCATTATCCCCTTCTCCGGGGCGCAGTGGAATTCGCCCTGGATTTTCTGGTCAAAAATGAGAATGGCGAGTACGTGACCTCCCCCGCCACCTCCCCCGAAAACGCCTTTCTCGATCCCGCCACCGGCAAGGCCGCCACCGTCTGCGGCAACGGAAGCGCCATGGATCTCGAGCTTGTCCGGGAATCCTTCGAAAACCTCCGCCAAGCCGCCCGCATCCTTGAAATCGATGAATCCCTCTCCGGCAGAATCGATGACGTTCTCGCCCGTCTGCGTCCCCTCGGCATCGGTTCCGAAGGACAGCTCCTCGAATACGACGCGGATTACCCCGAAGCGGAAATCACCCACCGCCACCTCTCCCATCTCTACGGCGCATACCCCGGCGACCTCTTCTCCCCGGAACTCCGGAAGGCCGCCGAAATCTCGCTCATCCGCCGGCAGGATCACAGTACCGGGTGGGCCATGGGTTGGCGTCTCGCCCTCTGGGCACGCTTCAAAAACCCCGCCAAAACCCGGGTGATGCTCAAAGAATTCCTGACCCCCGTCAACCCGATGGAGAAAATCGACTACAGCCAGGGCGGAATCTATCCCAATTTGTTCTCAGCACACCCCCCGTTCCAGATCGACGCCAACTTCGGCGTCGTCTCCGGAATCCTCGAAACCCTGATCCAAAGCCACCGCAAAACCAGCGACGCCCTCATGATTCTCGAGCTCCTCCCCGCCATCCCCGATGATTGGCACTCCGGCGCCATCTCCGGCGTCCGCTGCCGCAACAACCTCACCGTAAGTTTCAGCTGGGCGGCAGGCAAAATCACCAACCTCGATATCAAAACCCCGCGCCCCGTCACCATACAACTCGTCACCCCCGGAGAAACAACCGTTCTCACGCTGACGCCTACGCAAAGCACCGACTAAACGCAAACGGTCAGGTCCGACCTGTCGGACCAATGCTCTTCACTTAACTGGTAATGCCATTTTTTGACCACGAAATACACGAAAAACACGAAAGGGGAGAGGGAAAAATTTCGTTTTGATTTTTTTTCGTGTGTTTCGTGTATTTCGTGGTCTTTTAAATGAAGAGTATT
>JAVBSA010000149.1:0-2981 GCA_031556915.1 Victivallis sp. | reverse complement strand
CCCCCTTCGAGCGGTTGAAAAAGATGAATCCCATCGCCATCGAGCTGTATCGCGCCCACAACATCGATCTCGAACAGGAAATGCTCGAAATCGCCGTCTGTTCCCAGCACAACAACGGCGGGCTGGCCGGCAACCTCTGGTATGAATCGGAGAATCTCGGTCATCTCTTCCCCGTCGGCGAAGTCAACGGTTCCCACGGTGTCACCCGCCCCGGCGGTTCCGCGCTCAACGCGGGACAGGTCGGCGCTTTCCGCGCGGCGGAATTCATCGCGGCGCGTTACAGGGAATCGACCCTCGACTTCGCCAAGGCCGAAATCGTTGCGCACGTGACGCTTGCGGAATTGAAGAAGCGTCTCGCCGGCTCCCGCTCCTGGCGTTCCGACCGCAAGGAACTCGAAGAGCGCATGACCCGTTATGCCGGGCATCTCCGCCCCATCGATAAACTCGACGGCGCGGCCGACGAAGCACGGCAGCTGCTCGACGCCATGCTGCGTGACGGGTATCCGGAAGCCGATACCGATCAGGCGATTACGAATTTTCAGCTCGCCTTCGCCTCGTGGGTGTATCTGGAAGCGATCTCCTTTCAGGCGGCGACCGGGGCCGGTTCGCGCGGCAGCGCCGCCGTGGTGCTGCCCGACGGTTCGCTTGCTCCGGAGAATCCCGGGTACCGCGAACAGGTTCTCGAAACCCTCGTCCAGGGGGGCGGGCTTTATGTGAGCTGGGTTCCGCGCCGCCCCATCCCCGAGACCGACGGCTGGTTCGAAACCGTCTGGGCCGAGTTCCGCGAAGGGAAGGTGTATGGAGGAATTTGATTTCTCAATCCTGCGCGATCTGCGGAAAAAGGCGGGGCTCAGCATCAATGAGCTCGCCGCCGAAAGCGGCGTCTCCGCCCCCGTCATCTCCAAGCTCGAGCGCAACCGCACCCGGGCGGAGCTGGAGACGCTCTACCGCCTCGCGCGGGTATTCGGAATCACCGCTGCGGAGCTTCTCAATCTCGCCGAAACGCGGCTGTCGCATCCCCTGAAAGCGACCGAACACCGCAACGAGGATTTCCTCTTCCGGCAGATCACCTATAAAAATATCCGCTGCCTCCATGCGCGGGCGGAAAAGGGTTCCCGGGTCTCGCACCCGAGCGTCCATCGCGACGACTACGAACTCTGCTGGGTGCTCGAAGGCAAGCTCGCCCTCACGCTCCCTTCGGAACAACACGAGCTCTCGGCCGGGCAGTCGCTTCAGTTCGACGCCCTGCTGGAGCACACTTACGAAGCATTGACCGATTGCGAATTGTTGATCTTACATATCAGAAAAGAAAAGAGGTTTTAATCATGGCGGACTATCCCAAAATCGCAACCTTCAAAACGGCGGAATCCTTCCGCAACCACCTGAACGGACTCAAGCTCGAATTCGAGGTGGACGACGCCATCCTCGCAGCCCCCGGCAGCCCGCTTGCCGCGAGCGTCGAGTATCACGGCCGCACCATCGGCAACCGCTGGTGCATCCTCCCCATGGAGGGGTGGGAGTGCCTCCCCGACGGCGCCCCTTCGGAGCTCACCCGCCGCCGTTGGATGCGCTTCGCCGAAAGCGGCGCCAAGCTCCTCTTCGGCTGTGAAGCCTGCGCCGTGATGGAGTCCGGCAAAAGCAACACCCGCCAGCTGATGATCACCCCCGCGACCATGCCCGCGCTCAAAGAAATCTGCGTCGAAATGCGCAAGGTTCACGCCGCGAAATTCGGTACTGCCGACGATCTCTACATCGGGTTGCAGCTCACTCACTCCGGCCGCTACAGCCACCCGCATGACGACGCCAAGCTGGAATCGGTCACCGCTTACAGCCACCCGCTGCTCGACGAACGGTTTCACTCCACGCCCGCCAATGTGGTGAGCGATGCGGAACTCCGCAACATCATCGACCGGTTCGTCGCCGCGGCGAAACTGGCCAAAGAGGCCGGATTCGATTTCGTCGACGTCAAAATGGCGCACGGCTATCTCGGGCACGAACTCCTCTCCGCCTATGACCGGCCCGGCGAATTCGGCGGCTCCTTCGAAAACCGCACCCGTTTCTTCCGTGAAATCGTACAGCGCATTCAGAAGGAAGTGCCGGGCCTCGAAGTCGGCACCCGGTTCTCCATCTGCGATTTCCTGCCTTACGAAAAAGGAGCCGATAAAGTCGGCATCCCCATGGAACGCAACGGAGTCGGCGTCGGCAACTACAAGTACGCCTTCGGCGGCGACGGCACCGGGCTCGGCTGGAACCTCGAAGAACCCATCCGCTTTCTCGAACTCTGCCGCTCCCTCGGCGTCGAACTCATCTGTGCTACCGTCGGCAGCCCCTATTACAACCCCCATATCCAGCGGCCCGCCTATTTCCCGGTTTCCGACGGCTATCTGCCCCCCGAAGACCCCGTGATCGGCGCCGACCGCCACATCAAGGTCCTGGCTGAAGTCAAGGAGCATTTCAAAAACACCGGTATGCTCTTCATCTGCGCCGGGTTAACCTGTCTCCAGGAATTCCTGCCGCAAGCCGCCCAGGCCGCCGTGCGTTCCGGCAAATTCGACTTCGCCGGTATGGGCCGCATGGTGATCGCATACCCCGAAATGCCCGCAGACTCCCTCGCCGGCGGCCCGCTTCAGACCAAACGCATCTGCCGCACCTTCGGCGATTGCACCACCGCTCCCCGCAATGGAATGGTCTCCGGCTGTTACCCCCTCGACGAGTTCTATCGCGCCAAACCCGAATGCAAATGCGTTCAGGAACTCAAAAAGAAGTTCAAGAGCTAAGGTTCACGCTGACGCGCTTGCCGAGACTCCTGAGCAATTGAGCCGGGGTCGGACCTGTCGGACCAATGCTCTTCACTTAACTGGTAATGCCATTTTTTTGACCACGAAATACACGAAAAACACGAAAGGGGAGAGGGAAAAATTTCGTTTTGATTTTTTTTCGTGTGTTTCGTGTGTTTCGTGGTCCTTTAAATGAAGAGTATT
>JAVBSA010000560.1:0-3134 GCA_031556915.1 Victivallis sp. | reverse complement strand
GATGGAGGGATGCTGCCGCAGTTTGCGGATGGCTTGGCCGGCTTCGTCGCCGATGGCGCGATGGAATTCCGGATCGTCCGGGTAGATGGCGCACCCCATCATAAAGTCCTGCCAGACCAGGATTCCGGCGCGGTCGCAGCGGTCATAGAACTCTTCATCCTCATAAACGCCGCCACCCCAGACGCGGATCATGTTGCAGCCCAGCGCAACCGCTTGATCGATAATCATTTCATAGCGTTCCGCGTCGCGCGAATGGAGCGCGTCGGCGGGCACATGGTTGGTGCCGAAAATACGGATGGGGCGGCCGTTGACGGAGAATTGGAAATCCGGTTCCGGCGAATCGGTGCAGACCTCGCGGCACAATAGTTCGATGCGCCGGATTCCGAGCGTCAGCGTCTCTTGTGCCAACACGGTTCCGGCCGGCTCCATCAATCGCACAACGACTTGATGGAGATTGGGTTCCCCGTAGTTGTGCGCGTTCCATAACTTCGGGGAGGCCAGGTCGAAATCGAACGCACCCGAATACGACCAGAGCGAAAAATCCTTTTGCCAACGGTCGGCGCCGCAGACGCCTTCGACCCGCAGCCGGAGCTTGCCGGACCGGGCCAGCGCCGGGGTGGCGACGCGGATATGCAGATTGAGCCTCGCCGATTTTGAATCAGCCGTCACCGTGTCGAGGAAAAGCTCTTCGATGCGGTGCTCCGGGGTCTCCTCCAGGCGGACGCCCCGCCACAGGCCGCCGAGCGCGAGGCGGGGAGCGATATCCCAACCCCACACATGGGCGGGCTTCCGTACCCGGAGCGTCTCCCGGGTGTAGCCGGTCATCGCCCGGGTTCCCGGCTGAAGCTCGGCTCCGGCAAAACGGTTGTTGGCCGAAGCGATGCGGACGGCGATGCGGTTTTCGCCCCGCCGCAGCGCGGAACCGGCGGGGAATGCATGTGCAACAAGGGCATTGGCGCTTTCGCCGATCTTGACGCCGTTGAGAAAGACGGCCGCGAAACAGTCCACACCTTCCAGGATCAGTTTCGGGTCGCGCAGCGAGCCGTCGTAGTCGAAATCGCGTTCATACAGCCATTCGTAAAACTCGTAAGGGCGGAGCTGTTCGGCGTTGCGCCCGGCGAACAGCTCCGGCACGGCTCCGGATTTCTCCAGTTCGAGTTCGATGTTTCCGGGAACCGACGCAGAGTCGGTGGTGAATTCCGCCCCGGGGAGAGCACCGTCAAGTTCGGGACGGCCGGAGAGGCGCCAGACTCCATCCAGGGAAATCACACGTCGATTCATTCTCATTTGCCAAAAGCTCCTTTCGCGTATTTTGCCGCGCCTGTGGCGGCTTCTTCTTTGATTTGGCGTACTTCGAGCGGCAACCCGAGCTGCGCTTCGAGTTGAGCGCGGATCGAGGCGCAGTGGCGGATTGCGTTGCCGGAGCCGACTGCGAGCTTGCGGCGGTGCGCGATTTCGGCCGGAATCCGGCCGCAGAGGGAACGGGCGATTCCGGCCGCCAGCGCTTCGGCGAGGTTGGGGAGAGTGAAGTTGTCGAGCGTGATCCCGTCGATGCTCCCCCGCAGCCCGGGGGCGTGCCGTTCGCCCAGAAAAGCGGGAGTCACCCCGAGGCCGTTGCCGGGAGCCGCCCGGAAGGCGAGAGCGTCGAGACGGTCCAGCAGCTCTTTTTCCGGCAGCGGCGTAAGCCCGAGGTCGGCGAGAAAACCGTTGACCGCGTTCCCGAGCCACGCCCAGGCGCGGCCGCCGCAGAGGGGAGCCGCTACCGCGAGAACGCGGTTGCCGGGGAAGGGACGGAGTTCCACGCCCGGAGTCGCCGGAAAGGCCGCCGCTTCCGCCGCCGAAAGTACCGCCGAAATCTGCGCCCCGGTTCCGATGGTTACAAATAATTCGTCATCAATGTGTTGAGAGCTCCCGATGATGGAGGCCTGGTTGTCGCCGATCGGGGTAACGACGGGAATCCCGTCCGGCAACGGCATGAAACCGGATGTTCGTCCGATTACGCTGCCGAAAGGAACGATTTGGGGGAGAAGGCTTTGCGGGATTTTGAGCGCGTCGCAGGCGGCCCGGTTCCAGTTTGCGCCGTCAAAAATTCCCCAGGAGGCCGCGAAGCTGGGATCGGTCACCGGTTCCCTTTGGGTCATGCACGCGGCGAGGAAATCGACCGGCGTCGCGGCATGCTGCCACTTGCCCAAGGTTCCTTCGAGGGCGAGAAAGCCGAGCGTGCAACCGCCGAAGCCGTCGGCGAGCGGCAGACCGCTTGCCCGGCGCAGCGTCTCGAGCTTGCCGGCGGCGGAGGCGCGCCCGTCCTGCCATGTGATGACGGGGGAAATCTCTTTGTGGCTCCAGAGCATGGCGGAATGCATCTGTCCGGTCAGGCCGATCGCCGTAATTCCCGCCAGGGGAAGCTGTTCCAATACCCCGGAGACGGACTCCTGGAGGCGTTTCCAGTCGAGTTCCGCGCAACCTGCCGCACCAGGCAGGGCCGCTTTGTGTTCGAGCGAAACGGCAATGGTTTGTTCCGGAAAAACCGGGTCGTAAAGAACGGCCGCCGTTTTGGTGGTTCCGAGGTCGATTCCGAGTATCATACGTTCAATTCCTTCTCAAACTGTCGGACCGCCTCCGGAGATGGCGGGGCGACTCCCGCTATCGGATAAGGCAAGCCGAGCGCTTTGTATTTGGGTTCGCCGAAGTGATGAAACGGCAGCACTTCGACTCTGACATTCCACCGGCCAAGAAGTTCCGCCATGGCGGCGCGTTCTTCGGCGGAATCGTTGCAACCGGGCACAAAGGGGATGCGGATGAGGAGCGACTTTGCCTCCTTCGCCGCCAGTGCGAGGTTCCGGAGCACGACGGCGAAATCTCCGCCGGTACAAGTGCGGAAGGTCTCCGCCGTTCCGGCTTTCAGGTCGGCGATCAGAAGATCGACTTCCGGAATCAGGAGCGGAAAATCCTTCGTCGCGGCATTGGATTCGATCGCTGTGTGAATCCCGTGCTTCCGCACTTCACGCAAGACGGGAATCAGCTCCTTCGCCTGAAGCGACGGTTCGCCGCCGCCGAAGGTGACGCCGCCGAAATCGGACCACTCGCTGCCCAGGCGCAGGATTTCAGCGGTAAGATCTTCCGGCGAAACATCT
>JAVBSA010000491.1:0-4837 GCA_031556915.1 Victivallis sp. | reverse complement strand
TCGGCGCCAAGAACGGCATCGCGCCGCAGGCGTATACGCTGGAAGCGGCTTTCCTGCCCACCGCGCCGGATATCGTCTCCGCGGTGAAGAGCCTTTACTGAGGAGAAACCGAATATGG
Source organism: Victivallis sp. (assembly GCA_031556915.1). Taxonomy (GTDB): domain Bacteria; phylum Verrucomicrobiota; class Lentisphaeria; order Victivallales; family Victivallaceae; genus Victivallis. Next base: position 4,719 of record JAVBSA010000491.1, on the reverse strand, counting down.
CAACGAAAATTCCCGTACCCAAGCTCGGACAGTCCGAAGAGACGGTCACCATTGCGGCCTGGAAGGTCAAAGAGGGTGATTCCGTCAAGAAGGGCGACGTGCTTTTTGAAGTGGAGACCGACAAGGCGGTTCTCGAAGTGGAGTCCCAGTTCGAGGGAACGATCCTCAAGATCGTCACCCCGGTTGGCGTAACGGTTCCGGTGTTGGTCGCCACGGCGGCGATCATCGGCGCTCCGGGCGAGGCGGTTCCGGCGGATATGCTCACCGCGGCTCCGGCCGCCGCCCCGGCCCCCGCGGCCGCTGCGCCCGCTCCGGCTGCGGCTCCGGCGCCGAAGAAGGAAGCGCCGAAAGCGGCGGCACCGGCGGCCGCCGCCCCGGCTCCTGTGGCACCTCCGGCCCCCAAGGCCGCTCCCGCTCCGGCGGTGAAGAAGGCGGTCTCTCCGCGTGCGAAGAAGTTCGCCAAGGGCTATCTCATCGACATCAATAAGGTTCCGGCGTCAGGCGCCCGCGTCACCGAGGGGGATGTGAAGAACTACCTCGATTCGACCGGCTATGCCGACCGCAAGATCACGCCTGTCGCTTTCAACCTGGCGGCGGAAGCGAAGCTGGAGCTGTTGAGTCTCGAAGGCACCGGCGACGGCGGGCGGATCACGATTTCCGACGTGAAAGCGGCGATTTCCGAGCAGCCGAAGCCGTTCAACACGATGCGCAAGGTGATTGCGCAGCGTTTGACGCAGTCGAAGCAGACGATTCCTCACTTTTACGTGACGGTCGGCGTCGACATGACGGATCTCTTGGCCAAGCGCAAGCAGTTGAAGGATGCCGGAATCATTCTTTCGGTCAACGTCTTCATCATCAAAGCGGTGGCGATGGCGCTGAAGGAATTCCCGCTGGTCAACTCTTTCTGTGACGGCAATTCGGTTTCGCAGAAATCGAAGGTGAATGTCGGCATGGCGGTTTCGGTGGACAACGGTTTGGTTGTTCCTGTGATTGTGAATGCCGACCGCAAGGAGTTGGACGAGATTCAGGCGGAATCGGCCGAATTGGCCGAGAAGGCGCGCAATGGAAAGCTCAGCCCGAACGATATGAAGGGCGGCACGTTCACCATTTCCAATATGGGGATGATGAATGTCGATTGTTTCCAGGCGATTGTGAATCCGGGCGAGAGTGCGATCCTGGCGGTTGCCAGCACGGTTGCAACTCCGGTGGTGCGCAAGGGTGAGATTGTGGTGCGTGACATCATGAAGATCACGATTTCGGCGGACCACAGGGTGGTGGATGGTGCGATGGCGGCGGCGTTCGTGAACAACGTGCGTGAGAAGCTGGAAGACGCGGCTCTCTGGAACCTCTGATCGGGTAACAAAAAAAAGAAAACCGCCGAAGGCGGCACAAAGCCCCACCATCGTGGGGTCGCGGTCCAGCGGCGAACCCGCTGGTCGCCCCCTGACGCCGCCGAAGGCGGCTTGGGGCGAAACGCAATTCTTTGAACATCCGCCCGGCATAAGCGCCGGCGCTTTTTTCGAGCAAAGCGAGAAAAAAGTGACAGTGGCGCGTTGCCGCCGGACACAGCATACCCCCGCACTCTGTATCGCAGAGAATGCGGGGGCTTCTTTTCGATTCACGTCAGGCTTGCGCCATATGTCCGATCAGGCACTCGGCCGGGATGTTGAGCGTCTCGTGCAAACGCCGGATCATGTTCAACGAAAGGCTGCGGCTGCCGCTTAAAACGGCATATGCGCGGGCAGTTGAGCCAAAGCACGGCGCGATGTCCTTCACCTTAAGTTGGCGTTGCTCCATGACAAACCGGATCGCTTCAATCGGAGTGGGCGCTTCAATGGAGTAATGCTTATTTTCGTAATCGGCAATCACCAGCGAAAGCAGTTCCATCTCCTCGGCGAGTTCTCCGGCGGGCTCCGGGTTCTCCAGCGCCAATGCCTCAAGCTGTTCCATCGCGGCGTCGAGCTCGGCATCGTTCTTGATGACTTTGATATTCATTGTCGTCTCCGCAAGTTAAGGGCTCCTAAAATTTAAGTTTACTGTATTCGGCGTGAGTGCCGATCCAACTGACAATCAGGGTTTCCTGCACATAAATGGCAATTACAACCAATCGGTAATGATTGCCGCCGATGTTGAAGATCACCCTGTTATTGCTCAAAAAACTCGCCGACGCGAATTCCCGTTTGATATCGGCCGGTGTTTTCCAGATCGCGTTTTCCGCCAAATTCGTCCAGGTTTTCAAAGACGGACTTGAGTTCGGGTGCGTCTTCATGAACGCCGCAATTCGTTTCTTACCGTTTATTCGCATTTCGGTTCCGTTTGATTATGCTATAAATATAGTACCATTTTGGTACTTATCAACCCGGCAACTGATTTTTTTCAAAAAGTCAAAAGTGGCAGTGGCGCGTTGCCGCCGGACACGGAATACCCCCGTACTCTGTTTGCAGAGAATGCGGGGGCTTCTCGTTCAGATGATTCTTCAGCTCTCCAGTCGCTTTTGTATCATGAAGGCGGCGCGTTCACGCTCGATTTCATTTTTCAGCTCTTCTTCGGAGGGAAGGTAGAGTTTATATTTTCCGGCGAAAAGTTGCTCATTGCCGTTCAACACAGAGTAGCGGGCGATAGCTTCATCCGTTTCGGAGCACAATATCAGACCGATGGTGGGATTATCGGCTTCGCCGCGTTTCAACTCGTCGAACATGCGGATATACATATCCATCTGGCCCACATCCTGATGACCGATGCGGCCGGTCTTGAGGTCAATCAGAACGAAGCACTTGAGGATGTAGTTATAGAATACCAGATCAATGAAATAATCGGTCGTTTCCGTTTGAATGTGATACTGTGAACCGACAAAGGCGAATCCTTTCCCCAATTCCAACAGGAATGATTGCAGATGCACCAGCAGGGATTTTTCCAGCTCGCTTTCCAGATAAGCAGTATTGGCGGGCAGGTTCAGAAATTCAAGTACATACGGACTCTTGATGAATTCGTATTTATCTGCCTGAAGCTCCGCCGTTTTTTCCGCCATCTCCAGCACAACCGGTTCTTTGAGCTGAGAGGAACGGAGCCGCTCATAATAAAGCGTCGCAATATTCCGGTCAAGAGTACGGGTGCTCCACCCTTGCTCCGCGCATTCTTCCAGGTACCATTCTCTTGCTTCAGGATTCTGAACCCTGAGAAGCATACGGAAATGAGTCCAGCTCAATGTCCTACGCACTGCGTAGGATTTTGGGTTTGAGGAGAAATCGGGGTAACAGGTATAGAATAAGCGGAAATTCTCAAGGTTGGCAACCGTGAATCCGGAGCCGAATTCATCCGTGAGTTGTACGGAAAGATTCTTGAGCAGTCCTTTGCCGTATTCGGCACGTTTGGCTCCACCCTGTTCTTCTTCCACGATCCGGCGTCCGATTTGCCAGTATGCGGCGACCATTGCACTGTTGACTGCGGAATAAGCCGCCTGTCGCGCCTGTTGGATGATGTCACGGATATCGCCGTAAAACGATGTGATTTCGCTGCTCATATGTCTCGAAATATACCCAATGGATTGAATGATACTGAACTATAATCTCTGAACAGGGTCTTTTCAACTTCAGGGATATGATTTTTCGCTTGCTTTTGGCCGTTTCGATTTACGAGCCACAGTTCCTGAAGTCATGAGAAATCATTCGAACACGGAATACCCCCGCACTCTGTTTGCGCAGAATGCGGGAGCTTCTCTTTTCAAGGTTATAGGGGCCGGGGGATGCCCCCTTCCGGGGGCTCACTTTTGCGCCTGGCGGCGCAAAGAACCGTGGTCGCTCCACGGGAAAAATCACGATTTTTCCGATGTAGCTGTTTCGCTCCGCGCACACATGCCAGAGGGCTCCGCGCCCTCTGGACTCCCGCCAGGGCCACAGGCCCTGGACCCGGTCGGCTTCGCCTCCCTAACGACTCAGGAGATAAGCCATAACCCCGCCCTTGCGCGCCGCGGTGTCCGCCGTGAACTTGAGCTTGCCGTCTTCCTGGCGCGCCGGAATTTCGCCATTGAGCGAACCATCCAGCTTCAGCGCTTCGACCTTCATCCCCGGCAACGCAAGCTCCAGGTCGGCTTTGGCGTGACGGTAGAGAATCGGCATCGTTCCCCAGCTCTCCAATACCGTTTTGGCGGAATTGGAATATTTCAGCTTGTTGCCCACAACGTCGGTCAGATGAAGCAGCAGAATCCGGGAACTATCCTTCAACCCTTTGCCGTCCAGCGAAATCAACGCCAGCGACTGATAGGGCGCACCGCCGGTCGCCTTCATCACCTTTCCCGTCATGTCGCCGTCAAAGCTGAAAACCTCCGACTTCGGCGTGACGACGCAAACCGACCGGCGATCCGGATTCAACGCGATTTCTCCGGTTGAACTGCGGACCTCCTTCTTTTCTTCCACCCGGTGCAGCAGGTCAGCGGCGCCGGCGGAAAGGTCTTTTTCCCATTTTTCTGCCAGATCGAGCTTTTTAACGCCGGGCCAACCGCTGTTTGAAGCAAGCGAACCGATCCGCCCGTAAAGTCCGAGCATGGTGAAGCTTTTGGGATATTCGCCGATCAACGAAATTTCCCCGTTTAGCTTCCGGGTCCGTTCCGGATAGAAGGTGAAGGCATACGCCTCTTCTGCGGGGGAAACGTCGCCCCGGACAAAAAGCGCGTGAATCACCCGTTCCCCCAACTGTCCCTGCGGATCGTTGACGATGTCGAAT
>JAVBSA010000527.1:0-3957 GCA_031556915.1 Victivallis sp. | reverse complement strand
GTCGACAGCCGCGACGTCGAATTCAACAACTCCGTGATTGAAGTGCGCGACGGCAAACTTTACGTCAACGGCGACCGATTCGTCATCCGCGGCATCAACGCCGATACCGGAATCGAATGGGAGAACGGACGCAAGCAGACCCGCCGACGGTGGCTCCAGACGCTCGCAAACTACAAGCAGCTCGGATTCAATGCCCTGCGGGTCGAGGGAACGACACAGCAGCAGCTCGCCGACGCGCTGGAGTACGGCATGTTGGTGATGCCGGTCTACGCCGCCGGTTCCTGCAACACCACCGAAGTCGCGCTCGGTAACCTGGATAAGCCGGATCACGAATTCAACACCGATGCGCACAAGGAGATGGCGCTTCTTCTCGCCGGGTATTCCAACGTGCTGTTCTGGAATTCCGGCAACGAAAACCACCACACGCCCGGTTACAACGACAAGGTTTTGATGTATGAATATCTCGAAGCCGCGCGAAACGCGTTCCGGAAATTCGATCCCGACCGCCGGCCGGTCACCTACGCCAATCTGGATACCTTCGGTACCCACTGGCTTCTCGCCGGCGGGCAGGATGTGCTGGGTTACAACAGTTATCTCTTCCCGGATCTTTTCAGGAAGATGATGGCGGACATCTATCGCGAAACCGGAATGCCGGTGGTCTTCTGCGAATGGGGGCTTCTGGAAAACGAAACCATGGGGACCGCGCTCCGCAACAAAGACGTCGCTCAATGGGAAAAGGATATGAAAGGCAAGCTCGATGCGATGAGGAGCGCGCCCGGCTGCGTCGGCGGCTTCCTCTACGCTCACCACGGTGAATTCAAGGACGTCAGGGGGCGCGAATTCCTGCAGGAGGTCATGTCACCCTTCCGCCTGACCATTGAGGGAGATACCGTAAAGTTTGAAAACCAGGACGTCGCCACGCTCCGCAAAGTCGATGTCGAGTTGCTGACGCCGGATGAAGCGGTCGGCGCCGAATGGCTCGACGAGTTGAAACCGGGCCGTTCGCTCCGGATCGGCTGTCCCGAAAAATTGCGCGGGGACAAAGCGCTCCGCATCGAGATTTCGTTTGAGACCCATCGCGGATTGAAGCAGAAATTCACCCGGATGGTGGATCGGATCAAGTAACCAAGGTTGAAGATGAAAAAAACAATGATTTTATGCTGTGCCTCGCTGTTCGCGCTGTCGGTTCCGGCTGTGGAATTCTACAAACTCGACCTGACGAATCTGGCCGGCGGAAGTGCCTTGGTCAAGACCGATCCGGCCGGGAAGCAGCAGTCGCTGCGCCCGACCTGGGGGCTGTGGCCGCGAACGCCCGATGCGGTCGGCGTCAAGGTGGTCGAACGCGACAATGTCAAGGCGCTTGAGGTGCAGAAAGGCTTCCAGATCAACACCGGCGAGTGGGATGCCAAAAACAACGACGCGCAGCAGAGCGTGATTTACTGCCGGTTCCGTTTCCTTGTGCCTGTTGCCACGGGCAAGGGACTCCTGGGGTCTTTGCGGCTGCAGCAGCTCAACAACCGTACCGCCGCCTTCATCGGATTCGAGGGCAGGAACGGCAAAATCGACGTGCTGGCAGCAAACGGCCCCGGCGACGGCAAGGTCAACTGGGATAAAGTCGCCGCCGTCGAACCCGGTAAGTGGTTCACGGTCGATGTGAAGCTCGATTTCAATGAAAAGAAATACGACCTCTCCGTAAACGGCGGCGAATGGGCCGCCGGCAAGAATTTCCGTCACGCCGCCCAATGGGTCGGAACCATGTGGGCGCAGGATCCCGGCAAGAAGGATTACCGCTATGACGTCGAGGCGTCGGCGGCAACGGAAATTTTCTTCGCCGACGCGGCTTTTTCCGCCGATCCCTTCCCTGAGGCAGCCAAATGAGCTTGCGTGAATTCCTGGAGTCCAGCCCGTTTGCCGGCTATCTTGCGCGCTGCTGGAACGGCAGGTATTACCTCGACTTCCCCGTAAAGGAGGCGGCGGGCAGAAAGAGCGGCGACCTTGGCGGTGTCAACGCGCAAGCGCTGCTTTACCATGTCTATACGGAGTTGCTCGGGATTCCGGCGGCGCTTCCGGGGCGTGCGGCGAAGCTGGCGCTGTGGCTATCGACGCTGGTCAGGGCAGACGGGCTCTGCCTCACAGACGGCGGCGTGACGGATCACCCCGCCTATGCTTCGACCGTCGGCGACGCTCTCGGCACGGCGGCCTTCTACGCGGAAAAGGTCGGGTTGGGCGGAGAGGAAAAGGCTGAAGTCGCCGCCGCGCTGCGCCGGATCGCGGAATCTCATTTCCGCATCCGCTATCCCGAGGGGGCGCAAGGCAAGACCCAGCAGCTCCGTTTTGAACTGCGCGTTTATTACTGGATGATGCTGTTGAGCGGTGAAGAGCTCTGGAAAGAGCGCTTTTTCAAGCTGCTCGACAACGGATTGACGCGTTACACCACCCCCGCCGCGATCGACGGGCCGCTGCTGCAGCCGAGCTTGAATCCCGATTGGACGTGGAACTATGTCTGTACCGGCGGCCTCACGGAGGAGCACTCCACCAACACTCATACCCCCGCCTATTACTGCACCGAGCCGAACGGATTTATGTTCGTTTATCTGCATGCGCTCCGCAACCGGGTGATGGAACGCAGGCCCGATTTCGATTCCTTCTGCGGCAAATACATCGCCGGTTTGCTCCGCAACCTCAGCCGCGGCGGCCATCTGGCCAGCGACCTCGACGGTTACGGGATCCATCGCGCCTGGTACGGCCCGGTCCTGTCGGAGGGCATTCCGCTCGAGTCGGCGGTCCTGGCCGAAAAACTCGGTGCGAACGACCTCGCCGGCTACTGCCGGTGGTACGTCGACCGCTTCGTCGGTTTCGTCAAATCGCGGCCAGCTTATGAGGAGAGCGGCCTGCCGGAGGCGCAGCCGTTCGGGCACCGCATCCATATCGAGGCGCAATTTTCGCAGTTGGCGACGGCCCGTTTCTACGCTTCCGTCGCGCGGGCGCTCTACGAATTCGGCGAGGTCGATCCGATGCCCGCCGTAGAGCCTCCATTTTTCGGGTCGTATGCGTGGGAGGCGCAATGGCTCCGGGTCAGCACCCCTGTTTACGAAACCTCGTTTGCGGGCAAGACCTGTTTGCGGAACATTCCGGTGGTTCCCTGTTACGGCGATCCCAATCTGGGGTCACTGATCGGCGGAGCGCCGTTGGCGACGTTGTTTTCGGGCGGAGAACTGCTTTATGCGGCGGGATTCCCGGTCGCCTCGCTCTGGCATGTGGAATTATCGGATCACAACGGCAGACGTTTCGTAAGTTGTTCGACATCGCCGGAGGATGAGACATCGTTGGCGGTGCGTTGTTCGACGGGAGATATTTTGACGGTTTCGGATTTCGATCCTTACCAGGCGCCCTGTAATTTCTTTTTGAATGAGGGGGAGTATCTGGAAGCGGTTTGGCGGCGTGAGGAGCGCAAGTACAAATATTCGCTTCATGTGCACAACCGTTATTTCGCCGACCGGATCGAGCTGGAGTTCGGCGTCCGCCATATGGCGGGCCATTACATGGATGAGGTGGCGTTTATTTTGCCGATTTCCGAGCTGACGCCGGAGATTGCGATGTCGGGGGTGCTGCCGTCGCGGATTGAGTGGGGAAAAAAGAACCGGTGCGCGATTTCTGATATTCGTCTTTCGGGAGGCGAGGGGGATGCGGTGTGCTTTGTGGAGAAGCCGTTGCCGGTAGTGCCGGGGATGCCGGGCGGCGACAATGCGTTCTCTCCCTATCCGATCCGCCAGTTGCGGATCCAGGTGCGGCCGGGGGTGAAAACGCAGCTCCACCGGTTTCGTTGCACGCTGAGGTTCGAGTAGGGGAGGCGGAGCCGACCGGGTCCAGGGCCTTTCGGCCTTGGTGCGGTTTCCAAAGGGTGCATAACCCTTTGGCGGAGTTTGAGGCGGAGCCTCAAGTATTCTCGCGCGCCGG
>JAVBSA010000138.1:0-2994 GCA_031556915.1 Victivallis sp. | reverse complement strand
CGCCGGGATGGAGGAGCACCTCGACGCGAGCTCCCGCAGCCTCGAACTGGTCATCGGCAACCGGCAGTTTGCGGAAAACCGTTCCTATCTCTCCATGTTTCAGGACGGCAGCATCGACGGATTGCTGATCTGGGGAGCCTGCGAGGAAGAGCTGTTCTATCAGGAGCTGGTCGACGCCCGGTTCCCCTATGTTTTCATCGACGGCTATCCCCGTTTGGAAAGCTGGGTGAACTGCGTGATGAACGATTACGCTTATGCGGCGGGCGTGATGACGGAGCATATCCTGCGCGCCGGACACCGGCGGGTCTTGGTTTGGGAGGAGGCGCTCCGGCGCTCCCCTGCCTGGCACCGCGACTTGGGAATCCGGGCGGCATTGGCCAACCAGAATCTTTTGCCCGAATGCGTCAGGATTTCGCATGAACCCGCCGAGCGGGTGATGGAGGATGCGCGCGCCTTCGGCGCCACGGCGGTCGTCACCGTCAATTACCGGCAGGCGGAAGCGTTTCGCGGGGAGGGGGTTTCCATCGGCTGCTGCTCCGTTTTTCAGGGGGAAGCAGCGGCGTGGCCGGAGCTGACGCGGGTGGAAAACGACGATGCAAAGATCGGCCTTGAGGCCGTCCGGGCGGTGGAGCGGATTATCGATGCGGCCGATCCCTTTCTGGTGAACCGGGCGGTCAAGGGGCGTTTTGTCGAAGGCAGTACGGTTTTAAGGGAGCAGGGATGAAAAAACGACTTGGTATTTTGTTGGCTTTGGGGGTACTTCCGGTGATTTTTGCCGGGGAGACGAAGCAGTTGAAGACCGCTTCTTTCAAGCCGGAGCTGGCGGTTACGGACCGGATGTACGATTATTTCATGGCCGCCCCCGGAGTTGCCGGCTACGCGGAGGTGCTCGTTCCGCAGGGAATCATCGCCTTCACCGAACAGCGCGACCGCTGGAACGAGTTTTTCGACCGGATTCCGGCTCAGCCGGATTTTCTCGAGATCCGAACGGAGATGACGCTTGGGCACCAGGCGGATTTCTCGTTCGATCCGCGTGAACTTGATCTTTCGGTTAGTGCCGCGCTGGCAGCCGGAATCCGGAAAATCCAGATTTCCCCCGTCTTCGCCTCGACTTTGAAAGGGTTCACGGACCGGGCGTTCGGTCCCGGTAAGATTGCCGAGATGACCGACAGCGCCGGGAATCCGCTCGACAAGGCGTTCGAGACCACGGTCTTTTACTCCTACTGCGACCCGAACGGACAGGCGTTGATGCGGAGGATTATCCGGGATATTGTCCGCCATTTCCAGGAGGATCCGCGCGGGAGATTTATTACGGGCTGGAACTTTAAATACATGACCAATTCCGACTGGCTCTATCCGGCGGCCAGGGGGTTTTACGATTATTCCGCTCCCGCTCAAGCGGCTTACCGGGAGTATCTGAAGGGGAAGTATGCTTCCGTCGCAGAGTTGAACCGGAGATACGGCAGCTCTTTCGTCTCCTTTGACGTTGTGGAGATGCCGCAGCCTCCGTTCGGGCGGATCGATTGTTCGCCGCGCTGGCTGGAATTTCAGGATTTCCGCCGGATGCAGCCGATCGCTGCCATGGAACGCACCCGTGAGGAAATCCGCCTTCTCGATCCCTCGCGCCGGATCGTCAGCTGGTACACCACCGCCATCTGGGCGGCCAGCCGCGATACGGTCATCCTCGATGACGCCATCGCCGGTGCCCGACGGAATCCGGAGTGGCTCCCCTCGCTCACCTGTTTCGACTACCTCAACCCCGCGGGCGAAATCTGGGGGCAGCTCGCGCTTCACGGCAAGACTCCGGTCAACGTCGAACCGGTCTTCAACACGGCGCAGAGTTATCTCCGGACGTTTTACAACTGTCTCCGTTTCCCCGTCGCGCAGGTGAACTGGCTCTATGTCATGCCCCGCCACGATCCGCGCGAACGCCCCTGGGTGGTCTGGGTGCTCAACCGGGGGGCGCTGCTCGACGAGGCCGCGCTGGCGGAATTGATTCAGAGCCCGGTGGCGGCGATGCTCAGCTACAGCGACCATTTTCTTCAGGTCGGTCCCGAATTGCGCGGGCAGCTGCTGGAACCGATGCGGGAATTCCTGCATGCCGCCGAAGCGGCGCGCTTGCAGCTCGCCTGGGTGACCGATTACAGTGACGGGGTCGATTTGGGAAACTATCGGAGCATTGTGCTGCCGGGGGCGAACCTGCTGCGACCGGAAGCGATCGAAAAACTCCGGCGCTTCGTTGAAAATGGCGGCACGCTCCTGCTGGCGGGATCTTGTGTGAAATACGATCTTGTTACCGGCAAAGAGGATTGGCCGCTTTACCGGGCGCTGGGGAAGACGCTGCCGCCCGGGACGCGGACGGAGTGGAATTTCGGCAAAGGGCGCGTCATCCAGCTTCCCGGCGACGCCCGGCTGGTCGATGAGCTGAAGGCGGCGGGAGCCGCGGCGCCGGTCGAACTTTCGCCGGGCGGACCCGGGGCGTTCCTGAAACGGGGAGACGGCTTTTGGTATGTCGGGCTCATCAATGCGAAAAGGGAGAGTTACCGGGGAACCGTCACGATTCCTTCGCTGCCGGAAGGCGATTACCGCGCCGCCGACCTGGTTGACGGAACCAAGGTGAAAATGAACGGACGGAGTTTCGAAGTGAAGCTCGATTTCCCCGATGAAGTCCGCTTCATCAAGATCGTGCCCGCCGGTTCGGCGCTGGTGCTGCCGGATGCGGAGAAGCCCTCCCTTCTGGAATTCCGCGAAGTCGCCGCCCATTTCGAGCCCTCCGTTCCGCTCGCCGGGGAAGAGGGCGGGGAACGCTGGATTCCGGCCGGAGGTGCGGCGGCGCGCCCGGTCATGACGGCGGTCCGGGAGCGCGGGGAGCGGCATTTCCGCTTCGATTTCCCCGCCCGTTCCACTGCGGAGGCGGGCGCGGCCTATGTGACGTTTCCGCTGGATCACCTGCTCGCCGTCAAGGCGCGCAAGCTGACCTTCCGGATCCGCAGC
>JAVBSA010000226.1:0-3315 GCA_031556915.1 Victivallis sp. | reverse complement strand
CGGGGGCCAGAACGGACAGAATGCTCCCAGATGTACCATATCGGCATAATAATCCGCCGGTCCACCCTCGGTCGCGACGGAACCGAACTGTCCGGCCAGATAAGCCAGCAGTTCCTTGCGGTACGCCAGGTCTTGCATTTGCGTCATGGGATGCGCCGGGTCGTAACAACGCAGCAGGGAGGTGCACCCGAACACATCGGCGTAAATCCCGCCCCGCCCGAAGATTTCCACCATTTGCGGGATATCCCGCGCGGCGTATTTCATGGATTGCGAGGTGCAGAGCAACCGCGCCCGTCCTCCCCGCCAGATTCCCCCTTTGTACGGAACAAGATCCTCATTCCGGCACAACGCGGCGGAACAATCCTCCGGGGAATTCGAATAGACGTCATGATAGTTGTCATGAACCGAAAACAGATAGCCGGGAGAAAGCGAACGGGCGTACTCCGCCGCCGCCTTGAACTCCACCGCCGTGCCGCGCTCCGGGTTGGGGGGCAGCCGGGTGGGATAGCCGGAGTCGAACCCCATAAAATTCCACCCCGTGTTATAGACGCAGACCCGGTCGAAGCCGCGTTGCCGGGCGGTATCGAAAATTTCATAAGCGCTCCAATTTCCCGGCAGCCCCTCGACCGGGTTCGCATCCTCGCGGGGCATATAGAGGCTGTAGGTGTGCGGCGGGGTGGGGGGAGCGGCATAGGCATTATGCTTCCAGATCACGCTGCCGACCAATTTTTCAGCGTCGGGTGATCTGGTGATTTTTTCGGAATAGGGTACGAATTTCCGTTCCGCGATCAGGCTGGCGCGGTACCACTTGGCCAGCGTATTGTAGCCGCTGCCGAGTGGCGCGATCTGAACTTGAATGACACGGGGGTGGTTCGCCATTTTATCGATGACATCGAATTCATGATCGAACGAAACCGTTCCGGCGTGTTCCCGGTTGATGGAGAAACGGGTGGTTTCGTCGGTGAACGTCAACAGCCGGATCAGCAAACCGGCCTGTGCTTTGCGGAAGAGTCCGCAAATGGGCATTCCGGAATACTGGTTCGAGTAGTTGTAATCATAAGCAAAGCGATCATTGCGGGGAAGGCGGAAAACGCCGCCGTAGCCGCACGGCAACACCGCTTCGCCCGGAACATCGGTCGATTGGGAGAAGAGCCCGTTGGTAAACCGAAGGCGCAACGGCTCGGCGTCGAGATTTTGAACGGGTTCCGAAGCAAAGCGGATGATGTCGTCTTCGATTTTGATAGAAAATTCAAATTTCAGATCGGGCCCGGGCTCCGGCTTCCGGTAAGGATTGGCGCAAAACCGCCCGATAAATTCCATCCGGTCGAACCGGAAGCGCATGACGTTGTTCTCCACCGTCACCAGAACGCGGCAGCACTCCGTCAGGTTGTAGGTGTAGGCGTCGCCGTAGGTCAGCCTGAATGGGGCGGCACTTTTCCAGACTCCGCCGAACTGCAAATCGTAAATTGCCAGTTCGCCGGAGTTGGAGTATTCCACCCGGAGTTTTTTATTGCTTAAAATGTGCATTTTATTCCGCCAGTTCGTAAACGACGACCGGTTCGCCCCAGCCGAGAGTCTTCGCCTCAAACTGGATGCCGCCCGGAACCTTTCGGAACGGAATTTCCCTGATCCGTTCGCCATTGGTCCGGCATGCATAGAGCTTGAGCCCTCCGGGCGCTTTGAGCGTCACGGCCGCTTCGCCGCGCTTGAGCAGAATAACGGGCTTGCCCCACTCCTCGATGATCGTGAAATCGGCGGCCTTGAAACGGCTCTCCAGGCTTTTGGAATCGGTCAGGTGCAGGATCAGCACCCGGCGGCTCTCCGCCAGCGGCCGGTCGTCGCGGGCCGCGACCAGGAATGAGCCGTGGCTGCGTTTGTTCTCCACGGCGGCGTACCCGCCGGAAAGCGTTTTGCCTTCGGGCAGGACAAAGCATTCGCTGCGGGGCGTCGTCACCCGGAAGGTATTCTCCTTGCTTTTGAGCGTGATTTCGCCGGTGGCGCTGGTGTAATTCCCTTGATCCGGCTCGACCAGTCCGGCGGGGACCGCGCCGATCCGGATCAGCTCTTTGAGCGTCTCATCGAGCTTGCCGGCGGTGAAATACGGCTTGCCGCCCAGCGCGGCTTGGGCCCATGTCTTTTCCTGGCCGAGCACCGCGCGGGTTCCGGCGGGGAGTTGCGGATTCGAGCCTTTCGGCGCAATGATTGTGCCGGCCCGGCCGATCAGGCCGAGGCGTTTCACAATCTCCGGATGCTCCTTCTGCCGGTGGCCGTCCGAAAGATAAGAGGTGGAGATCAGCAGCGGCCAGGCGTCCTTCGCAGGACGGACGTCGCCGCGCAAAAAGAAAAGCGCCGCGCCGCGGGCCGCCAACGTGCGCAGCGGATCGTTCAGCGTATCGAAGAGGCCGAGAAACGAATCCTCCTTCTCCACCCGTTCCGGCACGCAGGCGATGTCGAACTGGCAGAGTCCGTCCCAGTCCTGCAAGCTGGAGTAAGCCCCGGTCATGAGGAACCCCTCGGTGACATATTCGCTCGGGTTGCAGAAGTCCCATTCCGTGACCGTGAAGGGCTTGCCGAACAGCCGGCTCGGAAACATGTATGCCAGCCTGCCGCCGGAAGCCGAAATCACGCTGCGGTTTCCGATCGCCATCGGCAGCCGCCAGGAGGTGCCGAGAAAGGACGGGGGGTTGTCGTAGAAATGGTGGTCTACCAGATCATAGCCGGTGCGGGAGAGCGACACCGGTATATTCGCCACCATGTTCTGGTCGGTCAGCAGGGCGCGGACACCGAGCTCCTTCAGAAATTTCGCCATCCGCCGGTAGCCTTTGACGTAGGTTTCGGAGAGGAAGATATCCCACTGCCGTTCGCGGTCGGCGCCGGTGAGATCAAGGCTTTTCGCCTTGGCCCATTCTTCGAACTTTTTGCGGTAGAGCGCAGCTACCCTCGGGTCGCGGGTCGCTTCCAGGAAAATGGTATCCTCGTTGATGCAGCTGACGGTCACGAGCGCCGGATCGTCCTTCCACGCGAGCCCGGTGTAGGGATTCACGTGGTTGAGCAGATTCCTGCTGAAATCCTCCCAGCTCTTCATCGCGGATTCCGATATGAAGGCCAGCGCCTTGAACTGCGGCTGGCCGACCGCCATATCCGGCAGCTCTTCGACTTCGCCTTTCGCCAGTTCCCGGATGATGTAGAGGTCCAGCGTGATATAGATGCCGCGTTTCTTCATCGCGGAAATCATGTAATCCATCCGGTCGAGCGGTTCCGGGTTCAGGGCGGTCGAACGTTTGTCTTCGATCCGGGCGATTTTTTTGTCGAAAT
>JAVBSA010000450.1:0-5945 GCA_031556915.1 Victivallis sp. | reverse complement strand
CCGGCGCGGCGGGCGCAGCGCCCAATGTGAAGGGTGGCGCATGTTTTACAACCATACCATCAACCGGTTCGAAGAACTGGCGGCGGAAATCGCGGAGAATGGAAAAAAATGAAGTCCGGCCAACTCAATCTGCTTTTCGTTTTTTCGGATCAGCACCGCAAATGCAGTCTCGGCTGTTACGGCGATCCGCAGGTGGAAACGCCGAATCTCGACCGCTTTGCACGGGAGGGCGTCCGGTTCGATCATTGCATTGCGAACTCCCCGGTCTGCGTGCCGATGCGCGGCTCGCTGCTCACCGGCCGTTACGCCTGGAACCATCGCGCCATCACCAACGACCTGCCGGTCGATCCGGCGACGCCATCGCTGGCCGACGCCCTCGAACAGGCGGGATATCATACCGGCTACATCGGCAAATGGCACCTGGGCGGCATTCCGCGGGACAAAGCGATTCCGGCGGGGGAGCGGCTCGGGTTTACCGGGTGGAAGGCCGCCAACTGCAACCACAGCTACGACCGCGGGTACTATTTCGACGAGTCCTGCCGGCGCCACGAACTCCCGGGATTCCAATCCGTGGGGGAAACGGATCTTGCGCTCGACTTCATCCGGCGCAATTCGACCGGGGAACAGCCGTGGGCGCTGTTCCTCTCCTGGAGTCCCCCGCACGAGCCGTTCGACGCGATCCCCGGGGAATTTCTCGATCGTTACGATCCGGAAAAGCTCACATTGCGCGGAAACGTCCCGGCCGGATATCCGGATGCTGCGAAACTGCTCCAGGGTTATTACGCCCTGACCTCTCTGCTGGACCGGGAGTTCGGCCGGCTCCTCGCGCTGGTCGATGAACTCGGCCTGGTGGAAGAGACGCTGATCGTCTATACCTCGGATCACGGCGACCTGCTGGGCAGTCACAATCTCCGCAATAAGCAGTTGCCTCATGAGGAATCGATCGCGGTCCCCCTGCTGATGGCGTGGAAAGGACATTGTTCTCCGCAGGTCAGGCAGGATCTCATCGGGCTGGTCGATCTGCCGGCGACGGTCGCCGGAATCCTCGGAATCGGGTTGCCGGGGGCCGACGGGCGGGACATCAACCGCGACCGGCGGGAAGCGGTGCTGATTTACGACCTGGTCCCCTGCCACCAGGCGGCGGACCGCAACGGGCACGAGTGGATGGGCGTTCGGACGGAACGCTGGACCTATGCGCGCCGTCCGGATAAAACTTGCGACGTGCTTTTCGACAACGACGCGGACCCGCTTCAATTGAACAACCTGGCGGACGAGCCCTCCGCGCAGGAGACGGTCGTTTGTCTCGGCGGGATGCTCGACAGGGAACTTGCCGCATGCCGCTGCCGTTTCCGGCCGTGGCGGGAGATGATCGTGGAGGACGGTTATTTCGAGCTCTGGAGCCGGAGCCAGGAATATTTTGGCAGAAAATTATGGGAATGAGAACAGGAGGTATTTCCAGATGAAAAATATCGTTTATCTGCATACACATGACACGGGACGCTGTATTTCACCGTACGGTTATGCGCTCGACACGCCGCGGTTGGACAGCCTGGCCAGGGAAGGGGCGCTTTTCCGCAAGGCGTTCGACTGCTGCCCGACCTGTTCACCGGCCCGGGCGTCGCTGCTGACCGGGCAGTATCCGCACCAGTGCGGCATGCTCGGGCTCGCCCATCGCGGATTCCAATTGAAGGATCCGACGCGGCGCCTGGCCGCGTTCCTGCGGGACAACGGTTATGAAACCGTTCTCTGCGGGGTACAGCACGAATTCGCCGGCGCGGGTTCCAACCTCGGTTACGAGTTGGATTTTCAGTGCCGGAACCCGAAACCGCAGGAGGATGTCGCGCGGCTGCGCATGGAGATCGACTCGGGAAACACCGCGTCGGCCTGTGAATACATCGGCCGCACGCACGACAGGCCTTTCTTCCTGTCGCTCGGATTGGTCTCCACGCACCGGAAATTTCCGCAGACGCCCGACCCGCAGGACAACCCGGATTATATGCGCCCGCCCGCTCCGATTCCGGATACGCCGGAGTGCCGGCTCGACTGGGCCGCCTTCTCGACGATGGTTCGCCATGTCGACCGCTGCTTCGGCAGTGTGATCGACGCGCTGGCGAAGAGCGGTTTGCGCGAGGAGACCATGCTGATCGTCACCAGCGACCACGGCCCGGCGTTTCCGGGCATGAAATGCACGCTTTCCGACAACGGCTGCGGGGTCATGCTGATCTTGCGGATTCCGGGGCAGGGCGCGGGAGTGGTCACCGATGCGCTGGTTTCCCATCTCGACGTCTACCCGACCGTCTGCGAATGGGCGAACCTGGAGAAGCCCTCCTGGCTGGAAGGAGCTTCGCTCTATCCGTTGATCCGCAAGGAGAAAGAGGGCCATCACGACGCGGTTTTCTCGGAGATTTCCTTTCATGCCGCCGCCGACGTGCAGCGCTCGGTGCGGACGGACCGGTTCCGTTATGTCCGGCGCTTCGATTCGTACGACAAAGTCGTGCTTTCCAACATCGACGACGGAATCAGCAAGCGATTCCTGAGGGAGTGCGGCGAGATCGACGAGCGTTCCCGCATTCCGAACGAACAGCTGTTCGACCTCTATTATGATCCGGCGGAATGCCATTCTGTGGCGGATGACATGCAATATCTGCCGGTTCTGGCGGAGATGCGTTCCCGCCTGAACCGGTGGCAGATCGACTCCGGCGATCCGCTCTGCAACGGTCCGCTCGTTGTTCCGGAAGGTGTTTTTCTCGATCGCCAGGATGCGGTCGAGCCCACGGCGTAAGTGTGTTTCCCCAAACCATTCAAATGAGAAGGAGCCTGAAATGAAACGAACGAACATGTCCCAGTGCTGCCGGTTTACCTTGATCGAACTCCTGGTGGTGATCGCGATCATCACGATTCTGGCCGCCATGCTTCTGCCCGCCCTGCAGCAGGCGCGCGAACGCGGCAAGGCCGCAAGCTGCGTCAGCGCCCTCAAGCAGTATGCCCAGACGTCAATGATTTATTCAAACGATTATCAAGGCATGGTTCCGGTGACCGGAAGGGAAGGCTCCACAACCATTTACACCTGGGCCGTCCTCGAGAAAAACGGATATGCCAACGCCAAAATGCAGCGCCTTTGCCCCACGTTGGCCGTCGATGCGGAAAAAGGGCTCAACGCGACAGTGGCAATTGCGCGCAACAACACATACGGCACCTGGATTTTCTTCAACACCCCTTGGATTGCAACGGGTTATACCCTGGCTGACGATATCAAGCCGTTTTGCGCCGGCGCCGCCGCCACCGGTTCGGCCTATGTGTTGCACCGCATAAAGCACCCGAGCAATATCATCTTCTTTGGCGACGCGATGAATGTGAACGCCGATCCTCCGGGACCGGCTCTGCATTTCAACGGCAACACCAACAACGGCGCGCGCCTCGCCCTGATCCACTCGGAGCGGGCCAATATCGCTTACGCGGACGGCCATGTCGCTTCGAAGGGATGGCGCGACCTCAAGAACAACGCCCCTCAGGCATTCAAAAATTTCGCGCTCGGGAAAGAAGGAACCAACTTCGCCGCGCTGTAGAATAAATGGAGGTTTCCGTGTATCAATGGTTTTTCAGCGCTTTGTCAGGAATCCTGTTCTGCCTGTCCGCGGCTGCCGCCGAATACTCGGTGGCGGTCGCCGGACCGGAACGCAGACTGATCGTCCCGCCCGGGAAGTGCGTCTTTCCCGTTTCGGTTTTCATCGGCGGGGAGGCGCCGGATATCATCATCGAGGCGGAGCTTGCCGGACTCCAGAACAACAAGTATAAGGAAACGGCGGTCCGCGAGCTGAAAGCGGGGAGCTTCGGCCCATGCGCCAAACTCGATTTTTCTTTCGATGCGGCGAACCCCGGGTTGTATGAACTGGCCGTCTCGGTGCGGGAATCGGGGGCGGAAGGGCCGCCCCCGGCGCGGAGCTCGACCTATTGCCTCGTGACTCCGGCCGCCGAGCCGGTCGCGGATATCGGCGTGCAGACCCATCTCGGCAAGTGGCGCAATATGGAACACTTGCTCGATATCGTCAAACATGCCGGCATAACGCGCATCCGCGATGAGATGTATTGGAACATCGTGGAAAAGGAACCGGGTAAATTCCTCTATCCCGAACGGTTCGACGACATGATCCGTCTCGCCGGGGAGCGCGGAATCAGGCCGCTGATCATTCTCGACTACGGCAACTCGACCGCCTATCCCGGACTTTTCCCGAAACACCGCTCCTTTCCGACCACCGATGAAACGCACCGGCTCTTTCTCGCCTATGTTGAGAACACGGTGAAGCGTTACGGTCATACGGTCAAGGACTGGGAACTCTGGAATGAGCCGAACAATGTCAAGCCGGCCGCGGAATACCTGCCGCTCCTCCGCAAAGTTTATGCCGGAATCAAACAACTCGATCCCGCCGCAACGGTGATTTCCTGCGGCGGCGGCGGTGCGGGCGGCGGTCCCGGGGCCGCCTATATTTCGCCCATCGTAAAGGCGGGCGGAACCGATGCGCAGGATGCTTTCAGCATTCATCCTTACATGTCTCCGGCCAATCCGGATCGGGGTTACGGGCCGTGCAAGGGGTCTCCCGTCGAATATGTCTGCGTGCCGGCGGTTTGGAAATTTCTCGGGGGATTCTGTGAGAAAAACCTCCGTTCCGACGGCGGAAAGCTCAAGTTCTGGATCACCGAAGTCGGCTGGCCGACCGGGGAGGGGCGCAACACGGTCAGCGAAACGGAACAGGCCGCTTATCTGGCGCGGCTGCTCCTCCAGCATCGCCGCGCGGGCAACGCCGAGGCGCTTTTCATCTACGACCTGCTTTCGGACGGCGTCCGCCGGGGGGAAGCCGAGCATAATTTCGGAATGCTCCGCGCCGACTTGTCTCCGAAGCCGTCGTTTGCCGCGGTCAGTGCTTTCCTGCGGATCGTCGGCGCGCGGGAACACACCGCCGACATCTCCGACGAAATTGTCAAGGCGTTCCGCTACGGCGATGTGATCGCCCTGTATTCGCTGGAGAAATCACCGCAATATGTGCTGGAACTGCCGGAAGTTAAAACGGTTGAAGTGATTCAATGGGACGGTTTTACGGCCGGTCCGCGCGAAGTCGCTGCGGGCAAACTGACCTTGCGTCTCTCGCTTCTGCCGACCTATGTGAGGATTTTACAATGAAACGATTTGCAGCAATCGCCCTCGTGCTGATCCTGGGGGCCTCCTTTCCGCTGGAAGCGCGGAATCTGCCGGTTAAAATCGGCAAGACGGCATTTGTTTTTCTCAGGAACAGCGATGAGCCGGAAAAGCTTCCCGCGCTCCGGATCGAAAACAGCGGCGAAGAGGCGGCCGAGTTTGCCGCCGTCACCACCCTGACGCGCCCGGATGGAAGTGTGGCGGAACGGTTCGAGGCCGTGTTCCCGGTCGCACCCGGCGAAAGTGCGACAGTCGATCTCTTCGGCGGAAAGCGCCGGGAGGTCAAAGGCGAGATTTTACTCCTGCATACGAAACTTCAGGCGAAAGACGGCGAAAAAGGGGAAATCTCCGGCATTTATGGAACGCCGGCTCCGGTGGAGCGCGGAAAAGCCGGGCTGGTCGGCATGAATGTCCACCTCAGCCGGTACCGGGCCTCGACCCGCTGGAAACTTCTGCAGATGATGAAAGAAGCGGGCGTGACTACGGTGCGTGTCGACAGCGTGTTCCCGTCTCCGCTCAAGCCGGAAGCACGGCGGGACGCCGTCGACAAACTCCGCGACGACATCCTGGCGCTGGAGGCGTTCGGGCTCCATTCCCTGGTCTGCATCGCTTATTTCAACGAGCCGTTTTTCCTGTCGCCCGTCAAACAGGAGATGGCGTATGAATGGGCCAAAATTCTCGCCGCTTCAGTGAAGGGACGGACCGGCTTTCATTTCGGGAATGAAACCAATTCCGGCTGGGGCGGCTATGGCGC
>JAVBSA010000666.1:0-4046 GCA_031556915.1 Victivallis sp. | reverse complement strand
GCGGCGGACTCTGAACTGAGTCGGCAGCAACCCGCCGCCGGGTCGAACCGGAACACGCAACTCCGTGAGGCTCCGAAATGGCTGCGGATCAATTCCAGGACCGAATGAACCGCCTTGTCGGCATTTTCCTCCACCAGCAGGATTTCGAGGCACGATTTGATCACCTGCTGGTTTTTGAGCGAGGCGTTGAGTTCGGTGACGTCGATGGCGTCTTTGACGATGTTGACCAGCTTGCCGCCGTCGTCGATCACCGCGTCGGCGTGAATGATGTATTGACGGCCGCCGACTTCCAGGTCGGCGGAGGCCGATTTCCTGCCGGCGATCACCTGCTTGAGCGGCGAATCCGGGGGCGGCGTCCGGCCCAGGTAGAAGACTTCGCTTTCGGCGGAGGCCAGCAGCGTTTCCTGCGGGAGGCCGGTCATGCGGCAGGCCGCCGGGTTGACATGCAGCAGCTTGCCGTCCGCGGCGTGCAGCGCGATCGGGATGCCGATGTTATTGAGGATCATATGCATCTCGCGTTCGTGGCTGCGGATTTTCTCCTCCTGGGTTTTCCGCATCCAGGCGAGGGAAATCACGTTGGCCGAGGAACGCATGATGCTCTCCTCCGCCTCCGTGAACGTCCGGGGAGGGCCCTGGAAGGAGACGAAAAGAATTCCCCGGAACAGATTGTCCTCGAAAACCGGCGCCCCGATCACGGAGGTGATTTCGTATTGCTCGCCGGGGCCCAGCGGACGGTAGGCTTCGCTCCGGGCGATGTCGGAGATTTTGACGATCCGGTTCTCCCGGAGCTCCGGCATGCGTTCGCGCCAGACCGGGTAATACTTTTCGAGCCTGTCGTTATCCATGGGGCGGACGGTTCCGGTGCGCCATTCCCGCACCATGCGGAGCTGTTCCGGGGTATCGGCCCGGACCAGCAGGATGCGGCAGCCGCCGATTTGGGCAAAGAGCGATTCCGCGACGTGTTCGATGACGCGGCCGAAGTCGGATTCCCCGGCCGCACAGGCGAGGATGTTGGTGTTGAAGCGCTCGCAGGCGATCAGGTGGTTGAGTTCGGTCACGTCCTGGATCGCTCCGAGGAGCAATCGTTTCCCGTTGGCTTTCCGGAACGGTTTTTTGACCGTCTGGCAATGGAACGGCAGGCTGCGGATATCGGCGAAGAATTCCGTGAACTCCTTCCCTTCCGGCGTCTCCATGACCTCCCGGTCCTGGCGGAGGAAGTACTCCGCGTGTTTCGCGCCGAAAAGTTCGGCGTCGGTCCGGCCCAGGATATCCTCGCGCCTTTGGCCGTGGAAATCGGCGAAAGCCCGGTTGCAGAGGGCGTAACGGAAATCGTTGTCGGCGTCTTTGGCGTAAAACATGATCGGGATCGAATTGATGACCAGCTCCCAGAGCTCCATGGAGTCCTTGAGCTTGCCGGCGCTCCGGGTGATTTCGGTGATGTCCTGGACTACGCCGAAAAGGGAGGGATCGTCCGGTTTCTCCCGATTCACCGAAGCCCGGATGCGGTAGTGGCGCAATTCGCCGGTGAAGTCGGAGCGGTAGTTCCAGCTGTTGATCTCGCATTGGCGGGTGAGGAGTGCGTTGAGCTGGCGGAGATCGTTTTCCCGGTCTTCCGGGTGGATGAAATCCGGGTGCGGAACCGCCTTGCCGTCCCGGACCGGCCACAGTTGCGGCAGAAGTTTGCTGCCGGTGACTTCCAGGGTCTTGACGTTCATCCGGAACGAGGCGGAATCGGTCAGTTCCGAGGCGTATTCCAGACTGGTCAGGGCGTTGCAGAGTTGCTCGCGGCGTTCATACTCATCGGTCACGTCGCGGAACACCAGGACGCCGCCGGTGATGACCCCGTCGGGGTCGCGGACCGGCGCCGCGCTGTCGGCGATATGGTAACGCCGGCCGCCGTCGAGCGAGATGAGGTCGGTGTGGTTGGCCAACTCCACGATCTTTCCGGTGGCCAGAGCCCGTTTCAGCGGGGAATCCGTCGGTTTGCCGTCGGTGTAGCTGACAAGGTTGAAAATCTCATCGAGCTGCCTGCCCAAAGCGTTTTCCGGGTCGATTCCGATCATGGCGGCGGCCACCGGATTCATCAGCGTGACCCGCTGTTCGGGGTCGGTGACCACCACGGCGTCTCCGATGGATTCCAATGTCAACCGGGAACGTTCGGCCAGCAGCGCCGTCTCCAGGTGCGCCTGGCGCAGCTCGGTCTGGTCGGAGGAGATCCACATGACCGTCCCGCGGCCGAAAAGTTCATCGGGCAGCCGGATGAATTCGACATGGCGGTCTTCGCTCTCCCGGTGGAAGTCCAGCTCCAGTTTTTTCCCGGCCGCGAACGTCGCCCGAACCGCTTCGGCAAAGCTTTCGCGGAGCGGCTCCGGCAGTTCCGAGAGATGGCGGGGGGCGTTCCGGGAACGGCCGTGGAACCAGAGAATTTTTCCGGAGGGGGCCGTCACCCCGATTTCCTGCGGCAGATGGGTGAACATCCTCTCGATTTTCCGCATCGCCTTCCGGTCCGCATGCTGGCGCGCCAAGGCGAGCAGCAGCAGCGCGACGACGATTCCGGCGACCCACAGAAGCTCCTTCCGGTACCGTTCCGGGAAGCCCGGCGGAACGTTGAGCAGAAGGGCTTCGGGCGGAATCTTCGACGCCTTGACCCCCGCCCGCATCAGCGAAGGATAATCCAGGACCAGCCGGGTATTGCCCGATTGGACCGGGATCTTCCCGGCCCGCTCTCCCTGCAGGATCCGGGCGGCCAGGACTCCGGCCTGGCGCCCCTGTTCTTCGCCGGAAATCACCATGCCGCCGGTCGCTCCGAGGTCGATGTAGCCGCGGTACCTGCCGAGAATCAGGCCGGGAAACCGTTCCCGGAGCTTGGGCAGCATGGTATAGGCGTTTTCCGGGATATCGTCTTTGCTGGAACTCCAGGAGTGAAACAGGAGCAAAGAGCCGGGCGGCAGTTTCGATACGATTTCCAGTACTTCCCGGGTTGAAACCCTATCGCCGCTCAGGACGCGGATTTCGATTCCCTTCGGCAGGGGATGTACGGCGCTCCACTTCAGGAAACGGTCATGGTGAAGATCCCCGTCGTCGGTGGATTCGAACAGAACCGTGACCTGCCGGTTGTCCGGCAGGAGCTTCAGCCCCAATTCGAGATTTTTATATTGGTTGGGCACGGTCTCCACGCCGGTGATGTCGGCTCCCGCCGGAATTTGCAGCGGCCCGAAGTAGGAGGAAACCAGCAACGGCATTTCGGCCGGGAGCGCCAGATCTTTGTTCAGGAAGAGGTGGGCCGCCGTGTTGTCGGCCGTCACCACCAGGTCGTACCGGTTTCCGGCCAGCTTCGACCTCAGCGCCTCGATGTCGCCGGGAGCCGGAGTCTGGCCGGGCTGGTAGCGGATATTGAGATCGAACGTTTCGATTCCGACCGCGTAACCCATGTGGTTCAGGATATCCTCGAAGCCTTTCCGGACATTGCCGCTCCAGACGCTGTCGGTGGCGGAATAGGAGTCGACCAGCAGGATGCGCTTGAATTTGACGGCTTCAGGGTACTCCGTTCCGAAAGCGGACAACAGACAAAAAAAACCGGCGAGCAGCCGGACGGACAATTCCAGGAGGCAGCGGTTTGGTCTCATTATCGTAAAATTGTTATAATGCCGGATTGGAACGCTTCCCCGCCTGAAATATCAGTCGGCCGCAGGAGATACACTGCTACTATTATGTCATGATGAGCGGCGATTTGCAAGAGCGGTTTTCGAGCGGTAACGAAAAACAAATATTACGACGGCGATATGAGCGGTTCCAGGTTTTGTTTATTCAAGGAGGGGGAATACCCGCCCCCCGGGGCGTTTGACGCTGACGCGTTTGCGGAGCGCCTACAGGTGATAGAAGGTTAAGTCGGACATGTCCAATGTTCTTCACTTAACTGGTAATGCCATTTTTTTGACCACGAAATACACGAAAAACACGAAAGGGGAGAGGGAAAAATTTCGTTTTGATTTTTTTTCGTGTGTTTCGTGTATTTCGTGGTCTTTTAAATGAAGAGTATTGGTCCG
>JAVBSA010000636.1:0-3516 GCA_031556915.1 Victivallis sp. | reverse complement strand
TTCATTCCGGCGGAAGGACTTGACGCGGAGCGCGCGGCGCATCCGCCGCTGGGGGCGGAGCACGACTGCGACTTCGGTTTCATGCTCTTCGACATGGATTTCGAATCGAACGCGGAATCACCCGACGCGATGTTCTACCGCCCCAGGATGACGGGCGGAGTGATCGAAGTGCCGGATTCCAGCTCGCCGGAGGTGTTGAAATGATTCTTCAGGCTCTGTATGAATATTATCAGCGCAGCGACAACCTGCCACGCCCCGGCCTGGAAAGCAAGGAGTTCAAATACCTGCTGCAAATCGAAGAGGACGGCACATTCGCCGACCTGACCTGCGAGCTGGATGAGCGGAAGCGCGGCAAGGCGCTTCAAGTTCCGCGCTCCTGTAAACGTTCCGGGGTCCTTTCGGAAGACAAACCGTTTTTGCTCTGGGATTCGGTCGATTTCGTGTTGGGAGAATCGGGAAAAGGCGACAAGGCAACCGACAAAGACCGTGCGACCGCGTTGCGGAAACGCGCCAATTTCACCGCCCGTCTGGCAGCCATGCCCGACCGGGTAAAGGCGGCGCCAGGTATCCGCGCCGTGCTGGAATTTTACCGCAAAGAGGAATATGCAAAAGTTCCCGCCCATGCCTTGTGGCAGGATCTGTTGAAATCCAACAGCAATCTAACCTTCTGCATTCGCGGCAGGCTCCAACCGGTGGTTGGTGACCCGGAAGTCATTGCATACGTGATGGCGGAAGCCGCCGGAGATTCGGAAGGCGGCGAAAGCGGCCCGACCGGGCGCTGTCTCATCACCGGCAACCGGGATGAGTTGATTCGCCTGATGGGAGCGACTCCGATTCCCGGCAGCAAAAGCACCTCGTCCCTGATCGGGTTCCAGAAGAACAGCGGATACGACTCTTACGGCAAAGAGCAATGTTACAATGCGCCGATGGGGAAGATCGCCGAATTCGCCTGTTCCACGGCGCTGAATGCGCTGCTGGGCAAGGATTCGCACAACCGGACTCTGCTCGGCGGAGTCTCCATGCTGTACTGGACGCAAAAGGCGGAAAAATCGTTTACGCTCGCCGACCTGATTCCAACTCTGATTCGTGTGGAAAAAGACGATCCGAACGCCGGAATCGAGTCGCTCCGCGCCATGCTGAAATCAATCTATACCGGCAAAGTTCCGGCGGATGAAGCCGGGAACCGGTTCTACTTTCTGGGGCTGGCTCCCAATGCGGCGCGTATCAGCGTGGCATTCTGGAAAACCGGGACCGTTGCCGAGCTCTGCCGCAACCTGGATCAGCATTATCAGGATTTCGACCTGGAGGCCAGACAGCCCCGGCCGACGACGATCCAGAGCGTGCTCGCCTCCATCGCGCTGGAGTATAAAATCGAGAATCTCGCGCCGAATCTGGAAAGCCGCTTCGTGGAGTCGGTCATCGACGGCTCCGCCTATCCGGTGACGCTGCTGATCCAGGCCATCGGCCGGATTCGAGCCGACCGGAAATTCCCGCAGCTCCGCATCGCGGCCATCAAAGCATATTTGAACCGGAAAAATCGTCTGTACAAGCAAAATGATAAGGAGATCACCATGTCGCTCGACCCGGAAAATCCCAGCCTCGGTTATCAGTGCGGCCGGCTTTTCGCCGTTCTGGAAAAAGCCCAATCCGAAGCCCTTCCCGGCATCAACTCCACCATTGCGGACCGCTTCTACGGCGCCGCCGCCAGCACCCCGGTAACGGTTTTCGGCCGCCTGATCGCCCTGAGCCGGCACCATCTGGAAAAACTCCTGCCGGGTCGGAAGGTCACGCTCAAAAAACTGATCGGAGAAATCATCGGCCGGATCCCGGACTTCCCCGCTCACCTGAATCTGGAGGAACAGGGGCGCTTCGCCATCGGCTATTATCACCAGAATCAGGAACTTTACAAGAAATCCACTGAAGCACAAACGGAATAAACAGGAGAATACCATCATGTCCGAACTGACCAACCGCTACGATTTTCTGCTCCTCTTCGACGTCTGCGACGGCAATCCCAACGGCGACCCCGACGCCGGCAACCTGCCGCGCATCGACGCCGAAACCGGCGACGGGCTGGTGACAGACGTTTGCCTCAAGCGCAAAGTACGCAATTATGTGGAACTCACCCGTCAGGGGGCTTCCGGCTATAAAATCTTTATTCAGGAAAAAGCGATCCTGAACAACCGTATCGACGAAGCCCATGAAACGGACGCGGTTAAGAACGCCGATGCCAAAAGCAAAACCGAAACCGCCCGGGATTGGATGTGCAAGCAGTATTTCGATATCCGCACATTCGGCGCGGTGATGTCGACCGGCAAAAACGCCGGTCAGGTGCGCGGGCCGATTCAAATGACCTTCGCCCGCTCGGTGGCTCCGGTGATTCCGCTGGAGCACTGCATCACCCGTATGGCGGTCGCGACCCCGGAAGAGGCGGAGAAGCAGAAGGGCGACAACCGCACCATGGGGCGTAAATTCACGATTCCGTACGGTTTGTATGCCGCCCGCGGTTTCATCTCCCCGCAACTGGCGAACCAGACCGGTTTCACCCAAAAGGATCTCGATCTCTTCTTTCAGGCGCTGGCCAATATGTTCGAATACGACCGTTCCGCCGCGCGAGGAATGATGGCGACCCGCAAGCTGATCGTCTTCAAACACGCGGAAGCGCTGGGGAATGCTCCGGCCTGGAAACTCTTCGACCTGGTGAAGGCGAAACAGAACGATACGGACAAACCGGCGCGCCAGTTCAGCGACTTCACGGTCACGGTGGACAAAGCCGCTTGTCCGGCCGGAGTCGAAATCCTCGAATTGGTCTGAAGTTGGCGGCGATATGGCAGATTCCGATGACAGCATCCTGATGATTTCCGCGTTGCAGCACTTTATGTACTGCCCGCGGCAATTCGGCTTGATTCATCTGGAACAATTCTGGCAGGAGAACTATTTCACCCGCGACGGCAAGCATTTGCACGAACGGGTCGACCTGCCGGGCAACCGCCGGAGTTCGGGCCGGCGGGTGGAATATGCATTGCCGCTCTCCAGCGGAAGATACGGCATTTCAGGCATTGCCGACGCGGTCGAATTCGCCGGCGGTTCCGTCGCCCCCGTCGAATACAAACGCGGGGGTGCTGAAGCAAGCGAATGCGATTCCATTCAGCTTTGCGCCCAGGTCTTTTGCCTGGAGGAGATGTTGAACATCTCCATTTCAAAGGCGTGGCTGTTCTATTTTGAGACCCGTTCCCGCACGGAGATCGCCATCACCGATGAATTGCGCAACTCCTGCGGAAACGCCATTGCGTCCTGCCGTAAGCTGCTGGAATCCGGCGTGACGCCGCAAGCCGCCCGTTCCGCAAAATGCCGGGCATGCTCGCTGGCGGATTATTGCATGCCGCCGCCGAAATTGCGTTCTTTGCGCGGCGATTTCGAGGAGTTTCTGAAATGAGAAAACTGCAAAACACATTATATGTAACTACGCCGGGGAGTTACCTGTCGCTGGACGGACTGGCGCTGGTCATCCGCCGG
>JAVBSA010000220.1:0-10733 GCA_031556915.1 Victivallis sp. | reverse complement strand
CATTTTGTGGTTCTCTCTATAGAGTAATACTGGATTATGTGGTTTTCAAACAACAGACGGAAATTAATCCCGCAAAGTTTTTTCAACGATCAGCTGAAGGCCGCTGATCGTTGAAATCTCCTTCACCGGCTCTCCCCGGGTGTGGATCCGGAAGAACGGAGGCTCCGGAATCGATTGAAAAATCGTCAGTCCCGAAGACGGCGGACAATGCTTCAACAGCATTTCCACTACCCGCAACGACAACGCATCCTTGACTCCGGAAACAAAAACATTCGGCCTGGGCTCGACAAACCAGAGTTTGATTTTGCCGCGGACCGCATCCGGCAGGGAATTGGCTACAACGACGATCATTCTTTCAACCCCAGAAGCTCAATCATATCTTGCGGACATTTCTTCAGAAGCTCCATGGCAATCACCCGTTCACGGAATTCTTCGATCGCCAGATGCCGGTTGTACTCTCGCCCCATCTTCACGGTCAACGAAAACGCCAGATCGAAAACCAGTTCCGCCTTGTAGAGATCGGCAATGTCATAGACGAAAGGCAATGGGGAACCGGAGTGTATGAAGCCAACACGCGGAGACAATCCCAGCGAGTAGACCATCGACAGCACCAGCGCATACAGTGCGGCGTTGGCCGAAGTGATCAACTGGTTCGTGATATCGGACAATTCGAATTTACCCGGCGAAAAGGAACGGCCGCCCCAGGCGACGAAATATTTTTGCGCCAGCGCAGCGTAACACTCCTGAACGCGGTAGCCCTCCATCGCCATCATCTCTTTGAGTGTTTTGTCTTTCAGATCCGTCTCCGGAAAACGGCGCCGATACATTTTTCTTGCCACGCCCAGGGACTTCTCCGGATTTCCGGCCAATGCCAGCTGCTTCTTCAGATTGTAAGTGGTACCGGTCGGAGTCTGGCCGACAGCGTAGAAATTCAGCGAGTCCTCGCCTACCCAGCACACCGTGGTGTTGAGCGTGGCGAGAACTTTCACCGCCTCATGGGTGATCGATGTCCCCGGCCCCAGCAGAAGCGTGGAAATGGTCGCCGCCGGCAGGCGGAATACCTCCCGGTCGGCGGAGATCCATTTGACGCTGGAGTCGTCGATTTCCAGGCGGCCGTGTTCCAGATACAGGAACGGATAACGGTCGCGGATTTTCGGCAGATCGGCCAGCGTCGCTTTGATGATGATCCGGGCACTCATGGCGTCACGGCTGTTCCGCCGGCCACGGATCGATGCGGACCGTGCGGTCGCGATACACCTTGTGCCCCCCGAACCGGACCGGCAGGTCGTAGAACGTCTCGGCCCCCGCCGTCCCCGGCGGAACTTCGACGATCCTCTTCGCCGGAACCACCTTCTTTGCCGCGGCGATCGCCAGAATCTCCTCGAATGCCTCGGTTTCGGTTGTAAACGTTCCGCGGCCGACCACATCGGTCGGCACACAGCATTTGCGCCCGAGAAACAGGGAATAAACCGGGCTCGCCAGAGCCGCCGAGAACTTCCCGGCAAGATCGTCGGGAAGTTCCAGAACTGCGGCGAATTTACGATCCTGGAGATAGTGCCGGTAGGTCAGTTTGACTCCGCCTGTTCCACTATTGCTGCTTGGTGCTTTACCGTCGATTTTTTTAGGAACCACCAAATTTTGGCACTAATAGCGGCTGTGGTAAACGTTGCCGACCATCTGAAAATCGCGCAGACTCGGCTCGTCCGGACGTTCCGGATCGCGGAATGTCATCACGGCAAGAGGACACGGCCCCAGCCGCGCCAGCAGCTCCTCCTGCGGGCCGGAATCCCCCGACGCTGCCAGCAACAGCCCGAAAATTCCGGATTTGGTCGGAAAATCGAGCGTGTTGCGCAAGTCGAACCGGGAATCGACACCCCAAGACTGAAGCGGAGCCTCCAGCCAGAGAGTCAGATATTTCATAAGTTGTTCCCCCCTTCCCCGTCACATCTGCGCGACGGCCTGCTTCAGGCCGGCGACGAGGTCATCGATCGAGGCGTCAAGGCCGAGCCCCAGCTCCAGACGCGTCCGCAAACCGAACAGAGAGCCATACATTTTTTCATAATTCACCAGTTGCGCATTCAGTTCCGCCTTGCTGGCTTCAAACAGGGTCGGCCGTTCTTTCGATGTGCGGACCGCTGTGTTGAACGGCAGCTGAAGACGCTGCCCCTTGCGCACGGTCACCACCGCGTATTCCCACGGACACGCCGCCGACATGGTGCTCTGCCGCGCTTCCGGAACCGCGAGGAACAGCGCTTTCGCGAATGCCTCCAACGCCTCGTCGAGTTCCTCCGTGCGGAGATTTTCCATGAGCTGCCCCAGATCCAGTGAAATGTATCTGTAATAAGTCGCCGAATTGAACTCCAAAGATCCCATGTGGGCCGATCCCTGTTTCTCGCAATCGTCGACCGCGGTGAAGAAATCCACCTCAGACACTACCTGGTGGGTGGAAATTGCATGCGCGAAAGAAGCGGCCGCCTCCAGATTCAGGTCCGCCGCCGACGCTATCATTCGCCCGAACAGGGCGATATCAAGACCGTCCAACGCGGGATTGATGGCCTTTTTGCATACCTTCTGCAAATCCTTTTCTCCGGAATCGGCGGCAAATTCCTTCTCCTGGAAAAACTTCGCCAATTCGGCACATTCGGTTTCGGAAATGAACAGCAGTGTGTCGCTGACACCGTTTTCCACTTTTTTGGTGAATACTTTTGCCGCCGCTTCGCCGCAGGCGGCCGCTTGTTCGGGCATCGCCCCGAGTTTCTCACACTGTTCCGCGACGGCCTTTGTCACGAGACGGGTACGGCAGGCAGTCTTGACGCCGAGTTCCTGGAGTTTCAGGCGAACCGCGCGTTTCCAGCACTGGCTGCTGACCCGGGCGCGTTCGGTTCCCCCGACAATCGCGGATTTCGGCGAGCCGACATCGTCGCGGTTCAGGCAGGAAACGGGGAAAGACTGGAGAATGTGAAATTCGACGACATTACCGGTGAATTTGTTGGTCATTTTGATGATTCCTCTGGCTTTATTTTATGTTGTTTATCGAAGCGGACGAAGTTGGAGCAAGCCGAATCCGAAAGCCTTGCCGCGCCCGATCCCGTTGCGGCAGCTCTTCAGGAACGTTTCCCGGTCGGTCACAGTGAGGCAGCCGCGAAACAGCACCCGGTTGAAGCGGCAGGCATTGCCCCCTTTTTCAAAACTCCGGGAGGCGCCCACCAAGGCCTCGAGCGTGTTCCGGTCGGCGGCAAATCCCCATTTCTCCGTATGGTTGAGAAACCACTCGAGCACGTTGATCTGCCCGGTGACCGCCATCAGTTTACCGGTGGCGGATTCTTTCCTGACCGGGTTGAGAACCGCCTCAAACCGGTAGGCGTTGCCGGAATAGAAATGATCGGGGATGACGAGAGTTCTCATCTCCAGCTCCGCCGGGCCTTCCGGCGGAATCTGCGACTGGATCAGGATTTTACGCATTCCCCGTTCAACTCCCAGATCTGCGTACAGAATGCGCGGATTCTCCGTTTTCTTTTCCAACGGAAAAAGAGAATAAACCAACCGGTGAAGAGCGTAATCGTCTTTCAGGCACTCCTTCCGGGCGGTCGCAGCGTCAATCGGTAATTGAGTCAGATACAGCATCGACCTCTCCTTTCACCTCGTTTTCTTCGGTGGGAACAGAACGGAAAAAACTCCGCGTCCAGCGAATGCGGGTCTGATCGTTCCAATAGAGAATGTCGTTCAGCAGCTGCCGGTAAGACAACGTCTGCCCCTGAGATTGCAGATAGCGTACAACGCGCCCGAGAATCCTGACCAGTTCCGGAGTGGAATCGCAGGCCAGCAAGCGGCGCAGGCGCCCCAGTTCGGTTTTCTGCTCGTCTTCGCTTCCCCCGGGGCAGCAATTGCGCAGCGCGGTTCCGATATCCAGCATTCCATCTTTATCCGGCATGGCGCGGGCGATTGCGGCGCCGACCAGCCCGTAAGCGGCACGTTCCGCCTCCCGCTCCAGGCGACAGAAGGGCAGCAGGTGCTCCCATGCGTAACTCTCCGTCGCCGGGTTATCGGCCCGACGCAGCGCGGCGCGGCAAGCGGAATCCGTCCTGACCCGGGCAATCGACCGGGAGACGAAGGCGGCTGCCGGAGAAACTGCTTCAGTTTTACTTTCCATTTTTCTTATCCTCCTTCTTCTTGGAATTGAAATTAGGCGTGGACTTGACCCAGGCGGTCAATTGCCGCGCCGTGACATTCGGACAGGTTCCATTGTAAATCTGCAACACCGTTTGCCGCCAGACTTTCTGTTCGGCGGCGATCGCCTCTTCCCTGCCGGCATCGCTGCCGAAAGCGATATCGACGATATGTTGACTGCGCTGTTCCAGCAGTTCCCAGAATTTCATCGTCGCAACGGGAGCAATGGCGGCTCCCTGCGCGGACTGCAATGCCTTGAAATAACCGTTGACGGCGGCATAAAGCCTCCTGGCATAATCATCCAGTGTTTCGATCAATGATTTGAATACCTGAAACCGGGTTGCGCTGTCGGAAACCGAAACCCGGAACACCGATTCGACGTAATCATCGGTTCCGGAGAGATACTGTTCACCCGCATTGTAGCTGACCCGCATCCCCCCGGTCCAAAAGGTCATCGCCGCCGCATCGGTTTTGGCAAGGCCCGCCAGGCCGCGGCACAGAAACCACGGAGTCTGCCGCCCCTGTTGAGCGTCGATGAACCCCAGCAGTGCAACCAATTCCCGCCATGGCTTCTTCTCGGTATTGCACCACAGCGCCCTGCCCTCCTTGCCGTCCGTCCAGAGAGTCAGCGCCGGATCGGCAAGGCCGGTCTTGTGGGTGGGATATGCAATCCCGTCGGTCATCACGATGCCGCCGTCCTTCAGCAGCAGGAATTTATCCAGCGGAAACAGCTGCCCCTGATAGGTGGAGAGTAGCTCCGTTGCACGAGAACAGGTTTCCGAAACGGGCATATTCTCCCAGAACGGCCGGCCGATTCCGCCGGTGAATACGTTATATTCCGCAATTTCATCCGCACAGAGGAGATTGTTGCGAACCGTTTCCCAAAGCGTATCGCCGAGAAGATAAGAGTGAAGATACCCTTGGTAGCCAATCAATGTACCGCTTCTTGCAGTCGCTTTCTTTTCGCGTCCATCGAGCCGAATTTTTTGGTCATAACATTTTCCGCTGCATCCGAAACAGCTCTGCCATAAAAGAATTCTGACTTTAAAAGCATCGCCGTAGTCGGCTTCGGCTAATGGAATATTCCATGAAGTCAATATAGGCGTATTTCCGCTGGAAACTTCTGCCAGAGCATTGATAATCGGACTGACCTTTCCTTTCGCCAACGCGGGAAATTGCAGGAACGGTGTTTCGCCGTAAAGATCGAAACGGTCGTGCCATTCTTCCAGATAGGCCAGCGCCTTTTTCGCCAACCGGTCCGGGGTGAGTTCCCGCCATGTTTTCCGGTCGGGCAGTTCGACCGCCGCGTGGGCGATCGAGAGCAGCAACCGCAGCATTACGATCTTTTCGACCGGGTTGCCGCCAAGCTGCAGCAGTTCCCGGCGGGAAAAAACATCCCGCAGGCTTTGAAGATGGATTTCCCCCTGAACCGGGATCCAGCCGTCTTCAATCAGGTTGAAGTTTGGATTCGTCATTTCTCCTCCTTTGTATATCCGGTATCCGAATGATAGCTGAATGTGTGCTTTCCTGTTGCGACCCGTTGCCCGAAACGATCCAGCAGCCGCTTTGCGTCGTCGCGGTAGGCGGCGCGCACCGGGCGGTTGCCATCCTGCCCGAGATAAACGATATGTTCCAAACTGGACTCGAGCGGAAACGACGCGTAATCCGGCGCCAGGTATTCGGGAACTTTTACCATACGATACTTCAACTGTTTCAACGCCTCCTTCTTTGCCGCCTGCGGCGCATCCGCCGGAGGGATGGGAACCGTGCCGAACAGAGTCCGGAGTTCGCGGCGCAAATCCGCGCCGCCGTTGCGGTTCTCCAGCAGCAGGACTTCCACCTGAACTTCATCATTGATCCGGGTGCAAGCCCGGTCGTCATCTTCCGTATTGCGGGCAACCGAAGCGGCAAGCAAAGCCATTTGTCTGAAATCCTTACACTTCCGTTCCAACCCGGATTTCAATTGCTGCCGGGCACCGCTTTCGGAGCGGCCGGCATAGGTGGCTTCCAGGATCGGGCGGATTTCATCCGGCAGGACGACACGGTTGCGAGGCAGCCACACCTCCTGCGTCCGGCAGAGCACGTAGCGTTCGTACGGCAGGTCGTCTTCCGTTTTATAAAGAAGATTTTCCATCAATTGATAGATTTTATCGTGCACCAAGGTCATTCCCCGAACCGCTCCCGCCGGGCGCGGCAGTTTCTCCTTGTGCCGCCACAACCGCCCGATCCGCTGCAGAATCATATCGCTCGGCGCCAGCCGGCTGAAAAGATAATCGGCGTCTATGTCAATCGACTGTTCTAAAATTTGCGTTCCCACGAGGATGCGTCCGCGCTTTGTGCGTTCTTTGCCGCCCTCTTTCCCGTAAATTCCAACCCAATACGACTCCCGCACCTCCCGCTCACACCGCGGATAGCGGGAATGCAACAGCCCCAGCTCAACCGCCTGCGGCGCGGCGCTTTCAAGAAGTCTGTAAATCCGCTGCGCATTCCCCACCGTGTTTTCGACCCACAGCACCTGCTGCCCGGCGGCGGCGCGATTGATCGCATCGGCCAGGCAGGCGCTTTCGTCGACGGAGTGGCCGATCGCCACCTCCCGTCCGGCCTCGCCGGTGAACGGCAGTTCCCCAATGACACCTTCCGGCGGTGCAAGCGTCACCAGCGGATAAGCCGAAGATGAAGCGCAATCTGTCCGCAGCAGTTCCTTGCGGGCGGAACAAGTCAGCGTCGCACTGAGAATGATCACGGTCGCGCCCCACCCGCGCAACCGGTCCACCAATTCCTGAATTAACCCACCTGTAAAATAATCATACGAATGCACTTCATCGATCACCACGAGTTTCCCCGCCAATCCGAAGGCGCGCAAGTCGCGATGTTTGACATTGATGACCGAAAGCAGCGCCTGGTCGACGGTTCCGACCGCAAAGGGAGCCAGCAACGCCCGTTTGGCAGAATAAAACCACGAGTCCGGCCGACGCCGGCTTTCTCCGTCCTCCGTCTCTTCATAAAGATTCCAATCGAGCCAGGCATCCCCGTGAACCAGCAGCGTTTCGCGCGGCGAATCGGACGCAAGAATTGTTTGCAGGAACGAGTTGACGCGGTCGCGGATTTTTTCGGAAGTCAATTGGGTCGGCAAAGCAAAATAGATTCCGGTGATTTTCTTTTCGCACAACAGGCGGTAACCGAGATACAAAGCCGCCTCCGTTTTTCCGCTGCCCATCTCCGACTCTACGACATAGACCGCCCCGGGCTCTATCCTCCCGGCGATCAGAGATTGCAGCGAATTGGGCGGGAAACCGAAAAGCGCCTTAAAATCCAGCCCCGGAAGCACTCGAAACGGGAGAAATCCGGCCTGCCGGACGGCGGAAGCGGCAAGTTCGGAATCGGGAACCGCTTCCGGGGAAAGATCCATCCCGGAACCGATCCAATCGGCGAGGATCGTTGCGCCGAGTAAGACCGCTTCGTTCCGGGCGGTAATCTCTCCGGCGTCGAACGGCGGCAGCTCCAACTCGGTGTCCAATTCGCCGAGAAGCTGAGTGCGCAAGGCATCCCAGCCGGAGCCGCCCAGCCAATCGCACGCGTTACGGCGGTAGGGGTTGAGGCGGAATCCAACCCCATGGTGCGCTCCGGCAAGGCGCGCAAACGCTTCTCCGAATTGCTCTTCCAGAAGAATCTGCGAACAGCGGGCATGATCTTCTTTCACGGAATCGAGGCTTCGTCCGGGAAAGCGGTCGATCCCCAGCGCGGCGTAAATCTTCCGCAGAAAAAGCGGTGTCATCTTACCGATGTCGTGGAGTGCGCCAAGCCAATCCGCCACCGCCGGAAGTTGCTTTTCAAGCGGTGTCCCGGCAAAATGCCGCCGGAGTTCCCGGAGAACAAGGCAAACGGCAAGCAGGTGAACGAATACCGAACATCCCGGAACACAAGTTCCATCGGGCGTTTTCCGGGTCTTGGCCATACATTCCCCGCGAGCCGGCACGGGAAAATCCATTGGTTTTGATGATTTTTCTGGAATTCGGATCATTTTTTTTCTTTTTCGTAAAACTTGACATAAAATTAAAGTAAATCATACTTTTCAATTATTTCAAGTATCAGAATGAAAGAATTCCAGCTTTTGCCAATTAACTGAATCCGAAATTTCTTCACGGCTTCAGGAATTGCAAAACTATTTTGTCCAGAGGATGGCGGTTACGCCGCGGGGGTAGTATTTGCTGCCGCGGGCGATGCCACCGGTCATCTGGTCGCTCCAGGCGAACGGCAGGTTTTCATCGTTCAACAGCCAGTTCATATGGGCGATGTCGGCGCGTTCTTCCGCCGGTACGGCGAGAAGGTTCCCGGCCACGAACTGGCAGAGGTAGATCTTGGAGAGCCAGGAGTTGTCCGCCGAACTCGAGAGCTTCCAGCCGCCGTCCGGGTAGAGGCAGTATTTTTCGTTCAAAACCGCCAGAAGATGTTTTTGGAGCGTGGCCAGAAGATCGGCGAAATCCCGCTGGAATTCGTTCCAGAGTCCCAGCCGGTACGGGAAGACCAAACCTTCGATCACCGGAATGATATGGGAATGGCACGGTTCGCCGATGATGGCGGGCAGTTTTCCCTCCGAATCCGCAGAGGCGCAAATCGTTTGCGCGGCGATCTTTGCCTGATGACGGGCGGATTCCGCCAGCTCCGGGAACAGATCCGCAAAGGCGACGAAGCACGCGATCGTTTTCACCGCGAGATAGCCGTTGTTGCGCGCCTGCCCCAGCGAGACGTCCAGACTGTCGTAGGTGGTGATTTCAGCCCCGTCGAGCGTGCGGGAGCTGTCGAACGCCACAATGCCGCCGGAGCAGCGGTTCACAAGAGACTCAAAGCACTGCTTGAAAACCGGCCGCCACTCTTCCGGCATGCCGCATTGTTTCGCGTAAAGGGCGGCGCAGAGAATCCAATTATGCAATTGCTCCGCCGACATGTGCGAGAAGCATCCGTCGAGCCCACCCAGCTCATACGAGGAATGACCGGGGCGGGAGAACTGGTTGTGCGTCCCCATGTCGTGCGTAAAAGTCAGCCCGCCCGCGCGGCGGTTCTCCTCGCCGGGAGCATGGAGCTTATCCGTGTAGCTGTAACGATCGACGAAAAGATCGAGCACGTTCCGGACAGTCCATGGATTCATCTTCAACTCGTAAAAAAGCTGATCGACGACGAGGTCAAAGGTGTTCATCATCCGGTACTCGCCTTCGTTGACCACCCAGAGGGGCTTGCCTTCGTACTGCAGGAACTGCGTCGAACCGTAATAGCTCCGGATGGCGTGGATCAACTGGAAGCGGCGCGCCGGGTTGAGGCCGCCCATTTCGATTCCGGCGGTCTTCCTATAGCGCTCGAAATTCGCAAGCGCGTATTCGCCAACCGACTCCGGAGTCGGAAAAAAACGGGTGTAATAATAACTGCATTCCAACCCGGTCGTGACGATTCCGGCGCGGTAAAAGACGATTGCCAGCCGCAGCGTCGCCCGGCTACCCGGCGCGACCTCCATGGCGATTCCCCCCACCTGGCCCAGCATCATATTCTGATCCGTCAGCGCTTTTTCGATCCCGAAATTCTGGATCGCTTCGCCGTTGTCGGAGAAGATTCCGTAGGTGCGCCCGGCCATGATTCCGCCGGGAACCGTATGGTAACCGTCATTCAAACGGCTGTTTTCCTGGGCGAAGAAAACTTTGCGCGGAATGGAGTTTCGGCGGTTATCCAGCTCGAGTTCCAAGATAATCGCCGGGGCAATGGCGAACTTCAGGGCCTCC
The DNA here is from genome assembly GCA_031556915.1 of Victivallis sp. Classification (GTDB taxonomy): domain Bacteria; phylum Verrucomicrobiota; class Lentisphaeria; order Victivallales; family Victivallaceae; genus Victivallis. The sequence continues at coordinate 798 of JAVBSA010000220.1, read as the reverse complement.
GTGTCGCCCGCCGCCGGATCGGGAACGCTCATCACCGGGCTGAAAATGCGGCAGGAGAATTCCTCCGCCGTAAACGTATCGCAGCCAAGCTGATAATCGCGGCCGATCTTGCAATCCGGCCAGAACGCAAGATTGTGCTTTTTGCCCCGGTGTTCGGCCATGTGGTCGAACCGGGCGGAGTCGTCGGCAAGTTCGCTGTCGGCGAAGGGCAGCAGAAGAAGCGTTTTCCCGGCGGCGTCCTCGCAGCCGATGAAGACGTTTTCACGGGCGGGCAGCGCGTTTTCGACGGCGATTCCGCCCGACTTCCCCTTGCATCCGAGCGTAAAGGTCGCATGCGCGCCGATCGGAGCGTGAAACGCATTGAAAAAAATGTTCTTCATCCATTGTCCTTCCTCTGTTTATCATGAAGGATAATATAAGTGTTATCCTGACAAAGTTCCTTGAATTTATCAACAAAAAGAAGTATAATATCACCATTGACAATAACTGTTATATCATCTATGGAAAAAACCTGCGAAGAAATCGTCTGCGAAAAACTGAGGGAATTGATTCTCACCAACCAATTGCCCCAGGGGGAATTCCTCTCGCAACGCAAGCTGGCCGAAGCGGTCGGCGCTACGATCGTGACCCTGCGGTCGAGTCTCCGCCTGCTGGAGAACGACGGCCTCATCGAAAACGTCCCCAAATGGGGCGTCCGCATTCCGATCGAAACCAGAGACTCCATCAATGACCGTTATTATTTCCGGGAGCTGCTCGAAGCCGGCGCCGTCGACAGAATGCTCGACAACAATCCGCCGA
>JAVBSA010000154.1:0-6089 GCA_031556915.1 Victivallis sp. | reverse complement strand
GTCGCACGATTCGTTTTTCATGAAGTTCACTTCATAAGCGATGTTGCCGCCGAAGAAACGGACGGGTTTGCCCGGACGCTTCTCAAATTCGAGCTTTCCGTTCGCGGCCTTGATAAAACCGTATTTCCCCGCCGGTGCATCCAGCAGCTCCGAAAAATCCAGAATGGAACCGGGTTTTGCCAGTTTGAGGCTTTTGAGGGGTTTCCAATCTTCATTCTCCCGCATGACCAGGGTTTCACTGTCCAGTACCGGAACCGCGCTGTCGGAGAAGGTGACGCCGGCAATCAGCCAGATCCCTTTGCCCGACGCGTGGAATTCCAACGTTTTTACCGGCTTGTTTTCCAGGGGAAAACGGGAAACCAGCATGCCGACCCGCGCCGAATCATTCATTCCGGCCCAGCCGATCGCGGCGTTGTCCCTCGGGTACGGCATCCAGAAATTTGCGACGTCCTCTCCGTTCCGGACATTGACCGCGCTGCTGGTTCCGTCGGTGTATTTCACCTGGATCCAACCTACCGCGGCTCCGGCGTCCGGCGCCCAGCCGAGCGCGTGCAACAGATAGACGTATTTCCCCTGCGTTCCGCCGGCCGTAAGTTCGACCGATTTGGGATATGTTTTGGCATGCGGGTCACAGAACAGCCCGATCACCGCTTTCCCGTTGTTGGCGGCGGGGTTTGTCACGTCGAATTCGACTCCGGCGAAACGGCGCTGGGAGACCGGAAAGCGCCGCATATCGTTCCGGGGCCCCTGATCGGTCCAGCCGCCCTTTCCGTCTCCGGCGACCTCGTCTTTGAAGTCGAGGTTGGCGGCCTCTTTCAAGGAAAGGGGCCGGAATTGGTAGGGTTCGAGAGTCATGGTCAGGCGGTAGCTCTTCTTCCGGATCGCGCCGCCGTTCGGTTCGTTGCGGAGCCGCAAAGACCAGGTGTCGAATCCGAATTTGCGGTCGTCCTGAAGGAAAACCGAGAAGTTCCCCCGGACGGTCAGCACTCCCGTCTGGAGCGGCAGCGTCAGGGTCGTTTCATTGCCGCCCGCGTTCATTTGCCAGGATTCGGCATTGTAAGCCTTGCCGAATCCGGTTTGCCGGCCGTCGACCGCGATCCCGGCCGAAATGAAATTGCGGAGAGAAAGCGTGGAGGCGTAGACCAGCTGCGTTGTTGCAATTCCTTCGCCGGAAGCAAGTTCCAGGTCGACGGCAATGGAATTTGCACCGGTTTGTTTCACCGTTTCGTTCAGCTCGAATGTTCCGTCGCCGACCTGATAGCGGCCTTCGATCCGGACTGAATCTTTCGTGACCGCCGGCATCCCCGGCTTCAAGGCAACGGTGTCGGCATCCTGCTTTTTCCAGTGCCACCCGGAGTCGGCGCAGATCAACTGAAAGGTCAGTTCCTCCACTGTAATCTGTCCGCCCGCACCGATTTCAAACGGCCCGAGCCGGGTTTCCGCGGCAAGCGTGAATGCACAGAAAAGCGCCCCGAGAAAAAAAATCGTTTTTTTCATCATCATCATCACTTCAGTATTCATTCTGGTAAGGGTGCCAGTAGACGGCATAGCTCACGCCGAACCGGTACATTTCGGGTTGCGCCAGCGGTGCGACATGACCGTCGAAAAAGAGCGTGTTCGCTTTGGCGTTGTGGATGAAGTGAACGCCTTCGCCGGTCATATAATTGAGGAGCAAACTGGCGGATGCGCGAGTGCAATGCCAGGGGTCGCCGGTGGGAGACTGGTACATTTCCGTGTGATGAAGTTTCATGGAGGGATTCCTTACACGGCCGTAGTGGTAGGTCATCCGGTACGGATCGGAGCCGGTGATATCCCAGTACCCCTGGCTGTTCTGGCTGTAGCTCTGGATGCTGTAGAGACCGGTGGCGGCATCGGCCGTAATGTTGAGCTTCTCCGGGCAGAGCCGGTTTTTCGGATAGACGCGCCCCAGGCTCGCGAGCATATCGATTCCATCGGCGGAGGTTGCTCCGTCCACGCCCATGTAATTCGCCAGTGCGCGGTTGCGGTACCACGGGTAACTCCAGCTGCCGTTCTGGCAACGAACGTCAAATCCGTTGTAATCATTGGAATAAAACAATTTGCCGCTTCCGAGCGACTTCAGGTTGTTGACGCAGGTGATTCCCCGGGCCGTTGCCCGCGCTTTGTTCAGCGCCGGGAGCAGCATCGAGGCGAGAATGGCGATGATCGCGATCACGACAAGAAGTTCGATCAATGTAAATGATCGACACATCGCTCCGGCAGCGTTGTTGTTTCCTGACTCGAACCCCATCTTTTCTTCCTTTCGGTTCTTTTGTGATCAAGGCGGCATATTGTAATTATACTGAAAAATTGTTCTTTTGCCAAGAGAGGATAAACGGTTTCTGATGCAAACGAACCGCAAAGAAAAGCAAACCGCTTGTCTCCACCCGAAAATGGAGTATATTGATTTCAGAAAGGACGTTTCCATGCGGAAGAAAGCGGATCAGACATTGGCGGCCATTGCTCAAAAAGCGGGCGTTTCCATTTCGACAGTTTCCCGCTGCCTCAACAACCGGGGGCAGATCTCGGCGGAAACACGCCAGAGGGTTTTGGAGCTGGCGCGGGCGATTTCCGAACCGGCCATCTCCAATGAAACCATCCTGGTGATTCTCCCCGCCGGCAGCGAGCTGGGCTGGTACACCTTCTTTCTGCTGCAGGAGCTGCGCAAGATCGCCGTAAAACGGGGAATCCTCCTGGAGGTGATCTTTGCCGATAATTACAAGTTCCTGCAGGAACACAACTTTTGCGGAATCATCAGCCTGGATTACTTCAGCCACCTGGAGACGCTTCTGGGCCCCAAGTGCGCCATTCCGCTGATCTGTTTGAACAATCCCGGCAATTCGATGGAGCGCGTTTACTCCATCTGTTCCGATGAATACCAGGGGATGCGCGAAGCGCTGGTTTACCTCATCGCCCACAACCATCGCGATATCGGCTTGCTTTTGTTCCGCAACGATTGTTCCGTCACGGCCCAGAACCGGGAAAAAGCTTTTTTAGAGATCATGACGGATTTCAAACTTTCCGGGAGAGCCGTCGTCGGCAGATACGTCGATGACCCCGTCGGCAGCATCGACATCCTTCGGCGGAAAGGAGTTACGGCGCTCATCTCTCCGGCGGAATCGCCTTCTTTGAAGCTGTTCAAGGCGTTTCACGCCATCGGTTGCGACATTCCCGGGGAGATGTCGCTCATCACGGGGGAAATCTCATACATATCGGGATTCCTGAAGCCCGCCTTAAGCACCCTTGAGCATGATTTCGAAAAGCTCGCCGTCTGCGCGTTCGACACCATCGGGACACTGCGGACAGGGGAATCGATTCCTTTGCTCCAGAAGGTCGATTACCGTTTGAACAAGCGCGATTCCGTGGCGCTCTCTCCCGTCCCGGCGGAACTGCTCGAATAAGCTACGAAGGCGGACCGTTCGTGCCGCTGCGCTCCTTGTATTCGCTGGGGGAGACTCCCCAGAAGTTGCGGAACCGCCTGGAGAAATAGAGCGGGTCGCGGAACCCGGTCATCTCCGCCACCTCTTTGCAGGAATAGGGGTAGAGCTGCAGGAAACGCGCCGCTTTGTTCAAGCGCAGCGTGTTGAGGTAATCCATCGGGGCCGAGTGAAAATATTGCCGGAAAAGCGCCCGGAAATGCGGCGCGGTGATTCCGAAATGCGTCGCGATGGTTTCCGCCGTGAGCTCCTCCTTAAGGTGGACGGCGAGATACTGCTCCATTTCCAGCACCCGCTTGGGAATCGAAACGAAATTGAGGTTGCACAACCGGTAAAGGTCGTACAAAAACAGTTGCAGCACATTTCTCTGGAAGAACAGATCCTGGAACTCCCGCCGCAATTCCTCCTGAAACATTCCGAAATACCGGGCGAAAGCGGCATCCGCATCGACGGGAAAGGGTTTGCCCGCCGGGAGCGGATAATTCTTTTGGAACTGCGCCATCTCCGAAAACTCGAAGATCAGCCACGAATGCTCCCAGCCCCGCTCTTTGTTCCCGTAATGGTGGAACGCTCCGGGCGGCCAGACCATCAGGGTGCCTGGCGCGCAATCCACGCGTTCTTTCTTCAGCATCACCGTCGCCGGATCATGAAAATAGACCAGCAGCCACGGCCAGGGATAAGTGGCTTTCTCGCCGTGATGAACCATGCCCTGCGGCATGGTCTCGCGGTAGGCGAAGCCGCGGATCAGGAACTCCCGACCGGTTCCCGGATTCCACGGCGTGCGGTTGTCATAAAAGGAAAAATGAGGATCCATCTTCGTTTTGTCCATGTCATTCCTTGAAATTTACATACCGGGGATATTGACATCGCCTGTGATATATAATATAATTTAAGTATGGAAACAATGCAAATTCAGGAGCTTGTGGAGAGCCGGAAAATTTTTGTTTTGCAAACAACGCCGATACGTTTGATATTGTGAAATCCATGTTAAATTTCAAAGGGAGTCCCGATTGATGTTCACCCCGTTTTTACCCGGACAGATCCGGGCGGGCGGCGAGATCCGCCGCCGGATGGAGCTGACCGCCGACAAGATTCTGCACCACCTGGATGTGGAGCATTTCTTTGTCCGCCACTTCCGCGAGCGGCGGGAACAGCCGGATGTTCCGGGAGGATTTTCCGGTTACGGCATGTTCCTCGACGCGGTCGTCAAAGCGGCCGCTTGCGGCGCGGGCGGTGAAGAGATGCGCAAATTCAAGGAGTTCCGGATCGCCGAGCTCATTGCCACCCAGTCCGCCGACGGGGCGATCTCCATTTTTTCCGGTTCCCCCGGCTTCTGGGACAGTCACGAGCAAGCCTATATGATTCAGGCGTTTACACTCGATCATCGCCGGTTCGGGCGACAGAAATCCCTGAACGCCGCGATCCGCCTCGGCGACTTCCTGATCGGCCGCAAAGCCGGGGTGGCGATTGGAATCGAAACCGCGTTTCTGATGCTGTTTGAAGAAACGGGGGAGCGCCGGTTCCTCGATTACTGTTGCGACGGCTTCAAGCTCGAAGAATCCCTCGACGTCTATGACCGGATGCTGCCGGTGAACGGCACCGCCCACGTCTACACCTGGATCGCGCGGGTCCTGGCCCAGCTTCAGTATTCGCAAATTACAGGCAAGCAGGATGATACGCTGTTCGCCGGGGCGCGGGAGCTGTATTGCCGGGTGTTGAACGGCCACTCCTCGATCTCCGGCTCCTGTTCCGGGGGCGTCAACTGGGGCGAATTGTGGGATGAAACGCAGATCGGCCTCGGCAAGTGGGGCGAGACCTGTGTCTCCGCCTATCTGCTCCGCTGTACGGCGAAGATGTTCGAGTTCGACCCGGCGTGCCGTTACGGCGACCTCTACGAACGGGTCATGTACAACGCCTTTTTCGGCGCGCAGTCCGAGGACGGGCGGAGACAGCGTTACTTCAGCCCCTTCAACGAACCGGGCGAATGGTATGAACACGAGACCTACTGCTGCCCGAACAACCTGCGCCGGATGATGTTCGAACTGCCCGGGGCGATTTACTTCAAAGCCGCCGACGGCGTCGCGGTGAATCTTTACACGGATTCCGAGTTGAATGCGCCGGGCGTCCGAATCATCCAGAAGACCGCGTACCCCGAGTCGGAGAATGTCGAATTGACGGTCTCGGCGGCGGGCGGCACGGCGCTCTATCTGCGGATTCCCGGCTGGTGCGAAAACGCGGCCGTGACGCTGGGAAAAGAAACGTTTCATCCGGCACCCGGCACCTGGCTCCGGCTGGAACGGGAGTGGGCCGGTACGGCGGTTTCGATCCATTTCCCCATGCCGGTCCGCCTGGTCCGGGGGAAGGTCGCGCAGGTCAACCGCGCGGCGCTGATGCGCGGTCCGCTGGCCTACTCCGTCGAGCGCGAGCGCAACAACCTCAGCGAACACCAGATGGATCTTCTGACCATCGACAACACGGCAACCATCGATTCCGGCAAAGGGGGCGAAATCGAGATCGCATGTGTGATTCCGAATCAGGAGCATCCGCGCAAACAAATTTCATTCACCCGATTTTCCAGCGAGCGGCGCACCCGCACCTATTTCCCGACGACATCCGCCTCGAATCTGAGCAATG
>JAVBSA010000674.1:0-3078 GCA_031556915.1 Victivallis sp. | reverse complement strand
ACGGCGGCCGCGGCGGCGACTGCCGCCGCCAGCGCGGCCCAGAGGTAAACTGCACGGTTTTTCGCCATGTCGGCGGGGGCGGCAAGAGCGACCGCCGCGTCGTCGTTTTTCTGCGGTTCATCGACTTTGAAGGCGGGAATGGCCGCTGTCACGGGATCGTGCCCGGTGAGGTGAACTGTCACGGATCCTTGCGGGATTTCGCCTTCGCGGAAGGGGCGGAGTTCGAAGTTGAGGCGGTATTCCATGCGGGTGAAACGCCACGCGCTCCGGCGGATTGCCGGTTCGCCCGCCGCGACCGCTCCCGTTCCCGGCCGCACTTCGACCGATCGGATGCGGCTGTGCAACGGGAGTTCGAAACGAAGTTTCCCAGTCACGGCGTCGCCGGGCAGGAAAGGCCCGGTATCCAGGGTGGCTTGGCCGGGGAAGGGGATTTCGGCCTGTTTGAAGCTCAGGAAATAGCCTGCGGCGAACGTCAGCGCCGCGAAAAGCAGAAGGGCGGCCAGCGTGATGCCGCCGATTTTCAGAAAACGTTTCATGATTTCTTTTTGTTGAGAGCCCGGATTTCCTCGATAAACTCATCCACGTCTTTGAACTGCCGGTAGACCGAGGCGAAACGCACGTACGCCACCTGATCGACCTTGCGCAACTCATTCATCACCCGGACGCCGATTTCGGAGCTGGCGACCTCTTTGTCGAAATCGCGCAGCACCGCGGCGGAAACCTCTTCGACCACCCGCTCGATCTCATCCGGATTCAACGGCCGTTTGTAGCAGGCGTTCACGATTCCGCGGCGCAGTTTGTCGCGGTCGAATTCCTCGCGTTCGCTGTTGCGTTTGACCACTTTGATCTCTTCGGGAATCACCCCTTCGGTCGTGGTGTAACGGTAGAAACAGCCGAGGCATTCGCGGCGGCGGCGAACGCCCGCCCCGTCTTTGATCGCCCGCGAATCGATCACTTTATCATCGATGCAACCGCATTTGGGACAACGCACTTTTATTTCTCCTCATGAAGGGATTCGATTTCAGCGAACGGCCCGAGCACCACCCCGTTGAACGCGGGATGCGTCTTCCAGGTATCGACCGCGTGCTTGACGATATTGACGAAGTCGTCCCAATTCCGGCGGCGGAGCGCCCCTTCGGTGACCGAGGTGTGTTCCGCCAGGGTGATTCCGGCCAGGACGGTTTTCTGATTCTGCTGCGCTTTGGCCAGATCCGCGGAGATCGAGGCGATCATTTCAGTGGGTTTGTTGCCGGAATTGCGCACGATGAGCCGGGGAGTGATCTCCTGAAAATCCCGGCAGCTTCCAACGGTCAGCTTTTTCTCCTCCACCAGCGGCCGGTAGAAATCCGGAATGGAAAGAGTGTAACCGAGCGTGCCCAAATGGCGGGTGAGCTCTTTCATCTGTTCCAGCGTCGCCTTCATGATCATGTCGTTGTCGAGGCCGGCGCCGAAGGTCGCGTCGTCCCAGGCGTAAACCAATCGTTTGGGGCGGTCCGTGTTGGCGCGGGTGAAAACATGCGGTTCCACCTGTACCGTGATGCCGGAGAAGCCGGGCGTGTGAAATTCGCGGATGCGGTCGAACATCTGCTCCAGCGTGGTGCCGCCGGAGAGGAAGATCTGCAGAATGAAATTGCCGCGCGGCCCGATCACATAGTTCGCCTGCGGAAGCACCGCTTCCACGGGGATTCCGGCCGCCGCCGCGGCTTCGAGGAACTCTTTCATCCGGGGCAGTTTCAGAATTTGCGGCGTATTGACATACATGTAGAGGCGGTTGATGCCGAACTCTTTCACTTTGCCGACGAACTCTTCGGGGGTGCCGAAATAGGCGGTGCGGAGATTTTCGGGGTGAAAGGCGAGACCGCGGATTTCGCACCCGGCGACCGCCTGTGAAAACTGGTCGATCCGCTTGGCCAGGGTGGCTTCATCGACCTGCGGCGCTGCCGCTATGATTCGTGGGGGCTCGACGCTTCGGCACCCGCCGAACAGAACGGCGCAGCAGAAAACGAGCGCCGGAATCCAAAAATTGTTGAAAAACATGCTTTTCCTCCGGGAATGCTATTGAAATAAATTACATTTCAAACTCTATTAATGCAAGCATATTTAACGATAATCCAACGGAACGACAGCCCGAATATGAACCTTGAGCAATTGCGTACCCAGATCGACGCCATCGATGTCGAGCTCCTCCGCCTCTTGAATGAGCGCTGTGAACTCGGCCGCCGGATCGGCGTGTGGAAACATGAGAACAACCAGCCCGTTTACGTGCCGGAGCGGGAGCGGAAACTTCTGGAGAGGCTGGCCGGCTTGAACCCGGGGCCGCTCGACCGGGAGTCGCTGCTGGCGATTTACCGTGAAATCATGTCGGCGGCGATCAAGCTCGAGCGGCCGATGGCGATCTCCTACCTGGGGCCGCAGGGAACTTTCTCCCACCATGCGGTGCTGGAGAAATTCGGCCATGGGGCGCTGGCGCAGCCGGAGCCCACGATCGGCGACGTCTTCCGGGCGGTGGAGGCCGATCGCGCCGACTACGGCATGGTTCCGGTGGAAAACAGTACCGAAGGTGTGGTCAATCCGACGCTCGACGCGCTGGTGAACTGCGACGTGAAGGTGGTGGCGGAGTTCAATCTGCCGGTTCATCTTCATCTATACAGTGCGAGCCCGTTGAAGGAGATCCGCTGTGTTTACAGTCACGCCCAGGCGTTGGGCCAGTGCCGGGAATATCTTCAGAGCAACTTGCGCGACGCGACGCAGATTGAAGTGGTGAGCACGGTTCGCGCGATCGAGCTGGCGACGCGCGAGAGTGACGCGGCGGCGATTGCGGGGCCGCTGGCCGGGGAATACTCCGAACTGCCCGTTGTGGCGGAGAAGATCGAGGACAATCTGCGTAACATCACGCGTTTCCTCATTATCGGCCGTCGCGGGAGCGAGCCTTCGGGGGATGACAAGACGAGTTTGTGTTTTGCATTGCACGACCGTGCGGGCGCGTTGTACGATGCGCTGCGCCCCTTCCGGAATCATGATATTTCAATGAGCATGATTGAGAGCCGGCCGATGAAGACCGGGAATTGGGAATATCTG
>JAVBSA010000025.1:0-3538 GCA_031556915.1 Victivallis sp. | reverse complement strand
GCGGCGGCGTGAATCCGGTCAATCCGGGGCTGATCACCAGCGAGCGGCCGATCGGGCGCAGCCACCCGGCGCCGATCCCCGCCGGATTCAGGATTCCCAGGATTGCGCCCACGGTCGCCCCGGTGCAGTCGGCGTCGAGCCCGAAGTTGACGGCGAGACAAATCGAACGGCTGAAATCCCCCCTCCCCAGCAGCAAAGCGGCGGTGATGAAACCGAAATTCATCTTGACGTCGGTGAAATTGTCGCTGCCGTAACGCTCGAGAATGCGTTCGCGCAGCGCGGTGAACGAGAGCCCTTCGGCAACCCAGTCCGCCGTGTCGCGGATCGACCGGGCCAGCTTGCATTCGCGCGGAATCACCGCGAGGCCCGCTCCCAGCAGTTTTGAAAGATCCGATTCGACAAACGCCATGCTCTCGAGCGCGGCGAGAAACTGTTCGGCGTAGAGCCCGTCGCCGTCGTGATCGACGCAGCCGTCTTCATAGGCGAGGCGCGCCGCCCGCTCCGGATCGCCGGGGGCGAGGAACGCCCACAACTCGCTGCGGATCGCGGCCCCGAGCCCATCGGTGAAATAGTTGTCGAACCGGCCCGAGTGCGGCGCCGGAATCCCCCGCTTCAGGTTGCGGATCGCGATTCCATACTCGTCGCAGGGAAAACCGATGTTTTCAACCCACGCCCGCGCCATCCGGCTCCGGCTGACAACCGGGTCGGGGGAAGCGTCGAGCTGACAAGCCCACAGAACCTGCAAATCGAGGTCATCGTTCGGAATCATATCGGTCGGAACCGGATCATAAAAGGTGAGTGCGAGCGGTCCGTCGCTGCCCTCATAAGGTTGGCCAAGGGTGCCGCCGACCGCTTTGCCCAGCCAGCCGCCCAGCATTTTTTCCCGGTAATTTGTTTCGTCGATCGTCATCGTCTTCTCTCTTTCCTGAAACTATTTTACAAACACCAATTCACCCCACGCCGGCAGGTAATGCGGATCGCGATCCCTTCCGTCGCAGGTGAGCTGACTTCTTTCATCGCAATCCGCATGAACCGAATAGGCGAAGCTCGTCACCTGGAGCGGCAGCGGCCGGTCGAAATCCACTGGCGCGCAGCGGTCGGCGATTCCGGCAAACGGAATCCGGGCGAGCCCCATCCAGCGTTCGTCGCGGTCGTTCATATCGTTGAGAGAGCCGACCCGTTTCACCTCGAATGTCAACCCTTTCATCGGCAGGTAAGCGACATTTGACGGCATCCGCCGCCCGCGGGCGGGAAAATGGATCGCGCCCGACCTGCCGCCCGTCGAAAAATGAAACTCCCAATAGCCGCGCGACTCCGGCGGCCGCAGGAAAAGTTCCAGCGTGTCGGCATAGAGGAAAAGTCCGCTCTTCAGGTATTCCGGCGCTTCGTCGACCAGGTCGTCGTCCCCGGCGTCGAAACGGAAATAGAGCGCCTCGCTGTCGTAGGCGAACTGGATCAGGACCGGAAAACGTTTGACGAATCCCGGCACGGCCTCGAGCTCGTAAGCCGGGACGTTCCGCCAGAACGAAGCATCGATTGCCGCGACAGTTCCCGCCGGAACCAATTCCGCCCGGAACTGCGGCGTTGTCCGGCAGCCGCAAACGGCGAAAAGCAACAAAACAAACAGACCGGAAAATTTCATTTTCTCTCCCATTTCAATTGATCCAGAGCCAACGCCGTTGGTTTTCCACCGTCTGGGCGGTCGAATAGATGCTGTTGTTGAATGCGGCCAGCTCCAGTTCGCGGAAGCTCCGGACGCCGCCGTCGAGCATGCCGACGTTGCTGCCGGTGAAGTGCCCGTTCCAGTAGATCGGCGAAGTGGTCGTGCCGTTGCCCCATGGCGTTCCCTGAGTCGAATTGTAGGCGACCTTGCCCGGAATATTGAGCCAGCCGACCCAGCCGACGTTGCCGACCCCGTCCCGGCTCATCGCCACGTTGGCGCAGGGGAACATGAAGCGTTCGGAGGTGTTGCGGATCTTGCCGAGCTTCTTGCCGGAAGCGCAGCGGGAATCGGCCTTCCACGGATCGTCGGCGGTCGCCGCCGCGAGATAATTGATGCCGTATGAGAGGTGTCCGATCGCCCAGACCTCTTTGGTCCGCCTGTCCAACGGGCAATGGAATACATCGGCGGAACGCGCATAGTTGAGATAGAGCATTCCGTGCCAGATCAGCGGACTCGCCCCCGAGTTGTTGGCTTCATCCGTGATCTTCGAAAAGATCGTCATGTCGTCGTTGTCGCCGACGTACATCAGGTGCGCCTGGCCAATCGTCTTCAGGTTGCCGATGCACCGGGCCTGATACCCCCTCTCCCGCGCTTTGCTGAGCGCCGGCAGCAGCATGGCCGCAAGGATCGCGATGATCGCAATCACCACAAGAAGTTCAATAAGTGTAAAATTGAAAAACCGTTTCATGATCCGTTCCCCTTTCCTGTTATTGTTCCGGTATCACTTCAATTGCGTTGCAGAGCCGTACATTGCTGTTCAAGCCCGCCTTCTGTTTGAACGCGAGCGTCAGGATGCCGCCGGCAACTTCGATGTTGCCGAACTCCCGGACGACCGTCTTCCCGCGGTCGCCGCCGCACGCCTCGAAGAGGTCGAGATCGGTAAAGAGCGGCTTCCCCTGTGCCGACACCGAGAAGACGAACTTCCCGGCCGCGAATCCCGGCTCGTAGCCGATCCTGAGATAGAGCCGGACCTTGTAGCGGCCGTTGTCGAGTTTGAAGCGATAGCCGTCGATATCGTAGGCCTCCGTTTTGAATACTCCCGGAGCCGCCGGGTCGCGGAGCTCGGCCGTGCTGCGCGCCACGCTGTTGTAGTGCCCGAAATAACCGTAACGCGCCGTTTCGGACCAGGGGCGGTCGGCGAAGAAGAGCTTCCCATCCGTCGTCAGGTGGTAGGCGGAGCTGCCGCAATCGACCGCGAACTCGTTCCGGCGCATCATCTCCGCCTGCCGGACCACCTTGGCAAGATCGGCGATTTTCGTGTTGAGCTGGTTCATCGCCGGCAGGAACGCCAGACGGTGCGCCTCGGCGAACCGCCCCTCACCGACCGCCCGGCGCAATTCCGCGAGCACGGCCTTTTCGGCGGAGACGTCCACTCGCTTTTCTTCGAGCGTTCCCGCGGCTTTTTCCAACGCGGCGAGCTTGTCTAGATAAAACTTGCGGCACTCTTCCGGAACCGTGACCCGGAATGATGCGATTTCACATTTTTTGCCGGGAATCAGGAAGGAACGCAATTGAAACGGCTGCAGCGCGATTTTACTTTCTTTCTGCTCCAATCCAGTGGAGAGGTCGATGTATGCGGGAATTCCCGCGAGCTCCACAGCGCAGCCGGTGAACAACATGCTCGCCAGATAGAAATAGGTTCCCTCCTCCGTTTCGAGAAACCGCACCGCGACCGGGTCGATGGAGCCGGGGACTGTCCGGAAAGGAAGCCGCGGCAAAGCGCAGAAGGCCTGTGCGAACTCCCGCGCCTCCCGGTCACGCCCCCAGGTACCGAGCGGCTGTGCGCCGATCATCACCTTCTGCGCATCCAACGCG
>JAVBSA010000340.1:0-5327 GCA_031556915.1 Victivallis sp. | reverse complement strand
GTTTCGCCGCGCGGACCGAGATCGGCTGGAAGGCGCGGTTGGCCGCGATCCTGCTGCCGGCGGTTCTGTTCTCCCTCTCGGCCGCCGGCTTCAACAATTTACCCAATTTCTATTATGCCTATCACCCCATGTTGCTGACGCCTCCGGGCACGGGATTCTGGTTCCTCTGTTTTTTCTGCCTGTCGTTTTACGGTCTGTTCGCCGGACTGGCGGCGTGGAAAACCGGTGGAAAGATCTGGGCGGCGATACTTTACCTCCTGCTCTTTCCGCTGCTCGGCATCGGAATCTCCGTTCCCCTTTGCCTGCTGCTGCCGTGGCATCTGCCCCTGGATCATTACCCGCTTGCCTATTACGGGGGATTCCCCGCGTCGATTCCGCTGTTGATGATCTGGATCGCAATTCTCACCCGGCGGCGGAGTTTCCGCAAAGCGCTGCCGGCTCTCGGCGGAATCGCCCTCTTCTGCATCGTTGCCTTTGCTGCGGCGCATCTGCTGACTTTTTGGAATGCCCGGACGGTGTGCGACCGGATGGCGGCCGCGGGCGTGGGACCGCTCTTCGACAGTCACGGCAGGCCGGACGGCACTCAGGCGCTTCATGAAGTCACGCGGATATTCAGCCGGTGGCAGGGAATCACCATACGCTGCGGAGCCGACCGGTTCATTTCCGCCCCGGAAAAGGAATTCACCGACGAACAGGTCTTCAGCAAAGAGGCGGATCAAGTGCTGAAAGCAGTCAAACAGTTGAAGCCGAAAAGCTCTTACCCCACCCCTCCCTATGCGTATCACGAATATTTACGCGACGCGATGCAGCTGGTCAGCAAACGCGCAACCTTTTACCATCTTCACGGAGAAACAGAAAAGGTTCTGCCGCTTTTAAAAGAGGCGGGGTTGCCGCTGCTTGATGTCCTGCCCGGCTGTCCTCCGTTGCCGGAGAACGACAGTTTGCAGATCCGCCTCTGCCATGAGTGGGTGAAAACCATACTGCAATCCGGCCCGGACGGCGCGGAATATGCGGAAGAATACCGGCAGTTCCTGACCCGGTTCAACGATATGGACTTCCGGGTCTCAAGCGAACTCGAACTTCAGAAGCACCAATTGGAGCAGATATTGTCCGCTCCGTTCGAAAGGCGTTATCTGGATCCGCCGTGGTATTTGCGCGTATTCCAACTCTCGCACCTCTCCGACACGGCGCGCAAGAGCCTTGCCATGCAACCCGTCATCGCAAAATGGCGGACGGAATCGATCGACACCCGGCTTCCGGCCGGCAGCGACTATGCGGTTTACCAGAGATATCAGCACGGATATGCCCGGCTGATGAAAACGGTGGACTCCACGATGCTGGCCCTCAAACTTCACCGTTCGCTCCACGGCAAGTACCCGGATAAACTGGAAGAACTTGTTCCGACGCTCCTGCCCGAACTACCGCGCGCCCCTTATCTCGGGCATGAGGAGCTCGTCTACCGGAAAGAGAGCGACACTTTCGGATTGCAATACTGGCACGCGGGCAAAATGAGAACCGAATAACGATGGACGATCTCTTAAAAAAACTGATGACGGGCGGCAAAACCTTCCTGGTTCTGCACCTGGTTCTGCCGGCTGTGGCGATTGTTTTCATGACCATCGCACTCAGCAGCTACTTTGCGGGCAGGAATTATGTAAAAACGGCCTATGCGACCGAAGGGCGGATCGTCGGCTTCGAGCAGGACGATCTCGCGCGGCCCATCGTCCTTTTCCGCGACCGGAGCGGTTCGGACCGGAAGCTCGCGCCCCGGCGGAGCCGGATTCAATATCCGCCACCCACCCGCGATCTGTTGAATACTGAAATCGAAGTTCTTTACCGCGCGGGCGACGCCTACTACACCCCTTATGAAATCACCGGCATCTTTTTCACCACGCTCCTCTATCTGGTTTTCGCGGCGGGAACGGTCGGAATCAGCGCGATTGTTTTCGTCGTTCACACGGTTGTGGTGCTGTTCCGTTTTCTGCCGAAAAAGAAACAGCCCGGACGTTGATCCGGGCTGACTCGCTTACAGCGGCTGGGTGTTGCCCGCGCACTTGGCGCAGACTTTGCCGGTCTTGGCACACTCGGCGCACTTGCCGTTCAGGCACTCATCGCAGACTTTCCCCTCCTGCATGCAGCCGGGGCAGCCGCGCACGGCGCTCTTCGGCGCGGGAGCGGTGATTTCAGCCTGCGGTTCCCGGGCGGCCGGAGCTGCGTCCGGGGTGGAAGCGCAACCGGCGGCAACCAGAAGCACCGCACCAAACAACAGAATCTTTTTCATATCAATATCCTCCTCTTATAAGGATATTAATATACATGATTTCCGCCGGAAAATCAAATCAGTCCGAGCTGGGTGGCGCTTTGAATCAGCGGCCGCTTCAGTTCCACCTTGCCGGAGACGTTGTATCCTGCGATGACATCCTCTTCGGTGAAGATCGCCATCAGGATTTCGCCGTGGGCGCGTTTCCGGTCGTATTGAACGAAAATCCGGCCGTCGGGGTGGACGAATCCATCCGGATAGGAGACCTCTCCCCGTTCGTCGAGCAGCAATCTGCCGTACCAGTTTTCCCCGTCGTCCGACAGAAAGGCTGTGAGGTGCGAACGTTCGTAATTGGTATCATGCCGCACCATGAGATGCTTGCCGCCCGGGAGCCGGGTCAGGAAGAAGCGGGCGCTGGCCGTACGCCACTCGCGCCGGAAGGGGGTCCAATGATATCCCCGGTCGACGGAGAGGCAGCTTACGATCCCGTGCTGGTCGCGGGCAAACATCTTGAGGGCGCCGTCGGGGCGTTCGAGAAAGGTGTTCTCGTCGAAACAGGGGTCGACCGAACGCTGGCGGCCGCGGACCTGCCAGGTTTTACCGCGGTCGGCGGAGACGAGCAGATTGGCTCCGCGCAGGTCGTCCAGCTCGGCGTGGACGCTTTTGTCGATGTCCTGCCAGACGTACTTATGGCCCACCCACATCTGTTCGCGCCGCCAGAGTGAGACGGGCAGCGCCCATTCGCCGGAGGCGAGCACGACCGGTTTATTGAGTGCGCAACCGTGCCAGATGCGGAAGGGGGTTCCCCAGACCGGTTGGCCGGCGTCGGGATTTTCGCAGATGGCGGCCCAGACTCCGGCGCGGCCGTCGTAATAGCCGAGGCTCTGGGAGAAGATCCACCAGATGCGCCCGTCGGGATCGCACCAGAGGGTGCCGACGAGACAGGAGATATGCGCTGTCATGGGGGTATATCCGGGGTCGATCAGGAATTCCGGGTTGCGAAAGGTTTTGCCGTCGTCGTCGCTCCAGGTTGCGAGCATGACGGTATCGGGGCCGTCGTCTTTGCCGAACCAGGCGAGGAAGATGCGGCCGCCCGGGGTGCGCGCCATGCCGGCGCTCATGGTGTAGTCGTCGACGCCGGGCCAGTAGGTTTCGGGGACGGGCGAGGTGATTTCGGGCGGCCTCATGGCCAGTTCGGCTTCTTCGATACAGATACGGGTTTGTTCGTTCATTTGCTTGTTCCTTGTGTTTGTTGTATAGTGGGGAGGCGCAGCCGACCGGGTCCAGGGCCTTTCGGCCTTGGTGCGGATTCCAAAGGGTGCATAACCCTTTGGCGGAGTTTGAGGCGGAGCCTCATGCTTTATCGCGCGCCGGTGACGCTAAAAAAGGAAAATTTGAAAAATTTTCCGCCACCAGGCGGGCGACGGTCTTTTCGACCGATCAGGTCGAAAAGACCCCGACCCCTGTCAGGCTCCCACGATTTTTAAAACCGTAACGTGCCCGATTGCGCCATTCCGCTTCGCTCCGCCGCCCCACTTTTTACCTTCTTCAACGCCCCTCTTAAAATCCCCAGATCGGTTCCCCTTGCAAAGAAGCGGACCCCCTTCTCCCGGTACGATTCCGCATCCATCCCCTCCTTCAACAGCATCCCGGCGACTTTTCCGTGTTTCCGGCAGGCCGTCAGCACCTTATCCTCCGCCTCAAGCATCCGCGGATGGCCAAACTCTCCGAAACACCCGAGTTGAAGAGACAAATCCGAATGCCCGATGAACAGCACGTCGATCCCGTCGACGCCGGCAATCGCCCCCGCCTCTTCCACCCCCTCCGCATTCTCGATCTGGGCAATCCCCAGAATCTCCGAATCGGCGCGACGGAAATATTCCTTGAACTCCGTCCCGAATCCCCCCGCTTTGCAGCCGGAGGATACCCCCCGGCTCCCCGCCGGAGGATACCGCAGAAAACTCACCAGCATCTCCGCCTCCCCCCTGCTCCCCACCATCGGCGCCATGATCCCGGCAGCCCCGTAGTCGAGCAGATGCTTGACGTACTCCGCCCGCAAGGCCGGAATCCGCGCCAACGGCGCGCAGCCGTTCCGACCCGCCGCCTCGATCTGCCGCAGAGCCGATTGTTCGCCGCCGAGACCGTGCTCGAGATCGATCAGCAGCCAGTCGAATCCGCTCCGGGCGGCAAGTTCCGTCACCACCTCGGAACCGGAGGAGATGAACAACCCGTCCGTCACGCCGGCGTACACCTTGTCTTTGCAGAAATTCACAAATATTCCTCCAGCTTTTTCATCGCCGCCGACAGTTTGAGAAGCGTATATTCCTTCATCGGAATCCCCAATTCATTGCGGGAAAGAAAGAAATCCTTCCCCTGATCGAAATAACCGAGCCGGTGGCGGATCACCGTTTTCCAGAGCATATTGCGCAGCGTATGCAACTCGATCCGGACCCGGAACGCGTCGTCCGCCGCCGGATAGGCCTTCAACACCTCATCCATGAAATCCCGCTCGTGGAAGCAGTTGAGAATTCCGAGATCATCCGCCGGATCGCCGGAAACCGCGTCGTCCCAATCGATCACGGCCAGAATCTTCCCCGGCGTTCCCAAGAGATTCCAGAACGCGAAGTCGCGGTGAAGCAGTACGCCCGGAATTCCGTCGAGCAGCGGCAGCGCGCGGCGGATCAGTTCCCGGGCGCGGCCGGTATCGAGCAGCCGATGCGTCTCGAGATACCCGAGATGATCTTCCAGGCGTTTATTGAAATATTCGGCGCAAGTGGAATCCATGCCGCACAAGGCATCTCCCCCGAAAAAGCCGTAACCGGGTGTCCGGATCGAGTGGAGCCGCCCGAGGATCTCCCCGCATTCCCGGGCGATCTTGTCCCGGTCGAGACGATCGTATGAGGCGAGCGGGGGCGCTTCCACAAATTCCATCACCTGAAAACGGACCGGAAAACGCGAAAGCGATACATCCGTCCGGTAAACTTCGGGAACCGGGATTTCCCGTTGCCTTGCCAGTTCCATCACCCGGCTCTCCACCGCGAGGTAGCCGTCCTCCGTCAGGCCGTCG
>JAVBSA010000367.1:0-4067 GCA_031556915.1 Victivallis sp. | reverse complement strand
AGGAGCGCGGCCGCGTGGCGGAGCCGTACTTTCATAAGATAGTCGAACGGCGTTTCGCCGGTTGCGGTTTTGAAGAGGCGCAACAGGTGGTTGGGCGACACATAGGCTGCCGCCGCCATTTCGGCGAGCGTGATATGTTTGGCGTAATCGCGTTCGATTTTGCCGATGACTTCGCCCATGCGCAGAAGGGCGGCGCGGTCGGGAAGGGGAGTTGCGGCATAGCTTCGCGAGACGAAGATCACGAGCTCCAGGAGCAGCGCCTGTGCCGCGGCCTCGAATCCGGGGGCGGTGTTGCGCAGTTCCAGCTGCAGCCTGCGGATGAGTTCCTCGGCGCGCGCCATTCCGTTCCGGTCGAGGCGGAGGCGGTTGGTTCCCGATTTATCCCTCAGTGCCGGTTCCAGGTGAAAGATGACGTTGTATCCCGGAATTTGCCTCAGGGAATGATAAGGCAGCATCAGGTTATCGGGGTCGAAGAGGACGTTGAGCATGCCGATTTTGCCGCGTTCGCTGAAGTGGTGGCGAACGTTCCCCTGGATCAGGAAGAGGTCTCCGGCCGTTACGGGATATTCGGCGCCGTCGATCCGGTGGATGGTGCTGCCCGAGGTGATCAGCACGAGTTCGGAGAAATCGTGATCGTGTTCCTGATTGGTGAGATCATACGGGTGCTGGGCGTGCGGCGAGGGGTTGACCTCGGCGACGGCCACCGGGATGCCGCCTCTGAAATAATTGGCGCCGAACGCTTTTACGGGAAGATTCTTCATTGTGGTGATATCATACTCCTTTTTGTTGATAAATTCAAGGTATCCTGTGGAAAAAGGTTTATATTCCACATAGATACAAAACGGAAAGGGGTACTGGTATGGGTTTCAATTTTGGTTGTGTGACTGATCGTTCGATGCCGTTCTGGTGTGTGGGCAATCCTCTCGGCGATCCGTTCGGCGGTGCGGTGTTGGAGAAGGCCGATTCGCTTGAAGTGGCAAACATTCTTGCATGGGCGGGAAAAGAGGGGTATATTGAGGCCACGAGTTTCCACGACGACGACCTGGTGCCGTGGGATCCGGAGAATCTGGAGGACGACCTCGATCCCTCTTCGGCTGTTTATGCGAAGCTTCGTGCGATCAAAGAGGTATTGGACGCGGCCGGGGTAAAATTTCATGCGGCGACGTGCAGTCTTCACGGGCACAAAATGTTCCGTGACGGCGGGTTGTGCAATCCCGACCCGGCGATCCGCGCTCTTGCGGCGAAGAAGGTGGAGCGCACGCTTCGGCTGGGCCATTTTTTCGGTGTGAAATACTATGTGTACTGGGTGGCGCGCGATGGGTTCGAAGTTCCGGTCATTACGGAATGGGAGAATCTTTACGACTGGCTGGCCGAGGGGTTGAATCACGTGACCGATTACATTCGGGAGCGTGGAATGACCAATTACATCGGTGCGACGGTGGAGCCCAAGCCGAACGAGCCGCGCGGGCAGATGTTTTTGCCGACGAGCGGTCATGCGGCGGGTTTTATCCTGGGCCGTTTGAAGAACCCGGATTTCTGGGGAGTGAACCCGGAGTTGCTGCAGCATGAGTCGATGGCGTTGATGAATGCGTCGATGACGGTGGGTTATTTGTGCAGTATGAACAAGTTGAAGTTCCTGCATTTCGGTTCGCAGATCAAGGCGCAGTTCGACAATGACTTTCCGCCGTTGATCGGGCCTGAGGGGTTGAAGGAGACGGTGATGATGTTCCACACCTTGAAACGCGTGGGTTGGAAGGGCGTGGTGGAGTTCGACTGTCACATGCTGCGTGCCGAGGGCAAGCCGGGGCAGGAGTTGGAGTGCCGCAAGCAGTTTGTGGTGAATTGCGTGACGGCGCTGTCGATGGCGCTGGAGCTGGCGGAGCGGGTGGAGCTGCCGAAGGGCTATCTGACGCAGGCCGAGGCGGATCTGGCGAGTATCAGGCAGATGTGCGCGTTGCCGGAGCCCAATATCAGGCATAAGTAGGGGAGGCGAAGCCGACCGGGTCCAGGGCCTTTCGGCCTTGGCGCGGTTTGCAAAGGGCGCGCAGCCCTTTGCCGGAGTTTGAGGCGGAGCCTCAAGTTCCCTCGCGCGCCGGTGACGCTAAACAAGGAAAAATTTGAAAAATTTTTCCGCCACCAGGCGGGCGACGGTCTGCTTTGACCGCTAGGTCAAACAGACCCCGACCCCTGTCAGGCTCCCTCGATTTTAAAAACCGATAAAAGTTGTGGGTATCAGGGGATGCCCCCTTCCGGGGGCTGGTTTTTGCGCCTGGCGGCGCAAAGAACCGCGTGCGCTCCACGGGAAAAATCCAGATTTTTCCGATGTAGCTGTTTCGCTCCGCGCCCGTAACTTGAGGCTCCGCCTCAAACTCCGCCAGCGGTTTCGCCGCTGGACCACGACCAGCCGATGGGCTGGACCGGCCGCTCCGCGGCCCCACTGAAACAATAGGAGAACATATGGCACTTTATCTCGGAATCGACGCCAGTACGCAGGGCGTCAAAAGCGAACTCATCGACACCGTCTCAGGCGTCAGCACCTCATGTGCGGTGAACTTCGGCCGCGACCTGCCGCAGTACAATTCCCCCGACGGCTTCCTCGCCAACCCCGATCCCCTGGTCAAGGAAAGCAACCCCGCCATGTGGCTGGATGCCCTCGATCTTCTGCTCACACGCCTCAAATCCAGCGGTGCCCCCCTGCATCAGGTCGCCGGAATCTCCGGCTCCGGCCAACAGCACGGCACCGTCTATCTCAACAAACAATTCGCCGGCACTCTCACCGCCCTGAACCCCGCCGGCACCCTTGCCGCCCAATTGCTCCCCTGCCTCTCCCGGCAACACTCCCCGATCTGGATGGACCGATCCACCAGCCGCGAATGCCGCGAACTCGACGCACAATTCGGCAAGCGCATCCAGACCGATACCGGCAGCCCCGCCATCGAACGTTTTTCCGGACCGCAAATCCGCAAATTCGCCAAAGAAAACCCGGCAGCCTACACCGAGACAACGGTCATTCACCTGGTCAGCTCCTTCTTCGCTTCCGTTCTCTGCGGCAAATCCGTCGCGATCGACCATGGCGACGGCGCGGGCATGAACCTTCTCAACCTGAAGACATTGCAGTGGGACAAGGAAATTGTCGAATTCACCGCTCCCGGACTGCTGAAAAAGCTTCCGCCCGTTTCCCCCTCGAACACCGTGGCCGGCACCCTTTCCCCCTATTTTGAAAAATACGGGTTCGCACCGGGAACCCCAATCACGCTCTGGTCGGGCGATAACCCGAGCAGTCTGATCGGACTCGGCGTTTCAAGCTCCGGCTGCGCCGGTGTGAGCCTGGGAACCAGCGACACCTTCTTTGGAGCAATGGACCAATTCCAAACCGACCCCGCCGGATTCGGTCACGTCTTCGGGAATCCCGCCGGCGGATTCATGAGCCTGATCTGCTTCACCAACGGTTCGCTGGCACGGGAAGCTGTGCGGAAGGAACTCGGATTCTCGTATGAGGAATTCGGCGCACTGACGCCAATCCCCGAAACGGAAAATCTGATGCTGCCCTATTTCGAAGCCGAATCGACGCCCCTGGTATTGACCCCGGGAGTGGTCTGCAACTTTAAAAACCTGTCGAAAGAAGAAACAGCGCGAGCGATCATGGAGTCGCAAATTTTAAGCATGCGCCTTCACAGCACATGGCAAAAAGTGAATTTCCGCCGCATCCGGGTGACTGGCGGCGCTTCGAAAAGCGAGGCGCTGCGGAGGATCATTGCAGATGTATTCCAAGCGGAGGTCGAGACGATTTCAGTGGATAACTCCGCAGGCCTGGGCGCTGCATTGCGGGCGGCAGGACAGGATTTCGAAGCGTTATACACCAAATTCTGCTCCGCAACATCGGTCACAAAACCGGATCCGAAGCTCAAGCCGCGCTACGACCGGATGCTCGAAGCATACCGAAAACTCGAAACCATCAGCCAAAGCAAATGCCGTGGGAATTGAGGCTATGGCTCAAACTCCCCGAAAAGAGGGGCGTCGCCCAACAGAGGAGACCGGCCGAACCGCACGGGGGCGGCGCCCGCCGC
>JAVBSA010000375.1:0-4942 GCA_031556915.1 Victivallis sp. | reverse complement strand
GTTCAACATGACGAAAATCAAAGCGGTCAACGGCGCCGGGAAGGCGTTCTATGCGAACCATCTGGCGGCGAACGACTATTATTCCGAGCACGAGAAAGTCGAGGGTATGTGGTTGGGCGGACTCGCTTCGGATTTTCGTTTGGGAATGGCATCGGTGGACACGGAAACTTTCAGCTTGTTCCAGCGGAACATCAATCCTTTGACCGGGGATAAATTGACGCAACGGACGGTGATGACGGGAGTGCGGTTTTTCGATTTTCAGTGTGCTGCGCCGAAGTCGGTTTCGATTCTGGCGCTGTTCGATACCCGGTTGGTTCAGGCGCATGACGGAGCGGTTCGGGAGGCGATGCGGGAGCTGGAGAAACTGGCGGCGGTGCGGATTCGTTCGGGCGATAATGTACGAACGAACAATCTGGAAATTACGGGAAATATCGTGTATGCGTCGTTTCGGCACGATGCGAGCCGGGCGCTCGATCCGCAGTTGCATACGCACAACGTGGTGGTGAATGTGACCAAAGATTCAGAGGGGCGTTACAAGGCGTTGGAGAGTCTGGAGATGTGCCGGGCGATCCGGTATGCGGGCAAGGTTTATCACAATGCATTAGCAAAAAAGTGCCGTGAACTCGGCTACGGAATGGTGAACCGCCTGGATGAAAAGGGTAACATCACCTGGCAGGATGTCGCCGGGGTTTCAGAGGAGTTGATGGAGCGTTTTTCAAAGCGGCGGCGGGAGATCGAGGCGGAGGAAGCGAAGTTCATCGAGGAACATGGGCGCAAACCGACGTTGACCGAGAACAACTATCTTTCGGTATCAACCCGGACCTCGAAAATGAAAAATACGGACAGCCGGGCGGTTCGGGCGAAACAGCTGCATGAGATGGGTTCGGAGGACGAAGCCAGCATGCGGAGATTGGTAAGAAAAGCTCACAGTCAGAACGTATGTGTTGAAGCCGGAGTCCCGGAGGCGAAAGAGATGCTCATGGAGGCGGTTCCGCTGGTTTTCGAGCGGGAAAGCGTGGTGAAACGCGACAAGATTCTGGCGGAGGCCTTGAACCGGAATCTCGGGCGGGTTTCGCTCGATACCTTGAAAGAAGCCGCGCAGGAGATCGAGGAGCTGCGCGATCTCGGCGGCCTGGAGGTCAATCCGTGGGTGTCGCCGCAGGAGGTGATCGACCGCGAACTCTATGCGATCGGCGCGGTGGAGGACCAGCGGGATCTATTTGAGCCGATCGCACCGGATTTTCAGGCGTTTCCGGGAGAGAAAAGCCGCGAGAAGCAGGCGGAGCTGATCCATGGAATGCTGAGTTCGAAGGACCGTTTCAATTTCTTCCGGGGCGTGGCGGGCGCGGGCAAAACTTCGACGCTCCAGGAGTTGTGCCGGGGACTGCGTTCCGGCGGCGTGGACAACATTTACGTGATCGCCCCGACGAATTCGGCGACGGATGTGCTGAAGCAGGAGGGTTTTGAAGAATCGAGAACCGTGGCGCATTTTTTGGTGAGTCCGCGGAAGCCGCCGCGCGGAAGCTACCTGATGATCGACGAATCGGGACTGAACTCGCTGCGCGAGGGGGTGGAGATCATCAAGACCGCGCGATTAAACGACTATCGCGTTCTCTTCGTGGGGGATGCGCGGCAGCACACAGCGGTGGAATCGGGCGATTTCTTCCGGCTTCTGGAGGATCATTCGCAGATTCAGCGGTTCTCGCTGACCGACATCCACCGGCAGCAGAACGAGGAGTACCGGCGCGGCATCATGGAATGTGCGCTCGGGGATTTCGAAGGTGCGTTCAACCGCTTCGACGGCAATGGGTTCATTCATGAGGACAAGGGGAAATACCTCGAAGCCGCAGCGCAAAGCTACATGAATTACACCGATGGCGGACGCAACATCGACCAGGCGATCCTGGTGTCGCCGACCCACGACGAAGGGGATCGGTTGACGGAAGCGGTTCGGGCAAAGCTCAAGGAGTCCGGTTCAGTAGCGCGGAATGGCCGAACGGTGGAGGTGTTCCGTTCCTGGAGCAAGCCAAAAGCCTGGATTCAGAATCCGGCGAACTACGCACCGGGAACAACTATCGCCTTCATCCGCAACATGAAAGGCGTCGCCCGCGCCGGCGAGGTGGCCCGGATACAATTCGTACGCGGCACCTATCTCCATCTCGACAACGGCGTTCAAATCTACGCGAAAAACGCCGCCGATTTCATCGAAGTCGGCGAACTGCGAGAGATCGAGCTGTGCAAAGGCGACCTGATTCAATTCAACGCAAATCTACGCGAGCAAAAGGTTTACAATGGAAACATCGCCATGATTACCGATGTTCCCGGAGAAGTGATGATGCTCCACGCCGACGGCAAACCGCGCGAACTGCTGAAACTGCCGGCGGACTACGCCACCTACAAATACGGCTGGGTGACGACCTCGCACAAATCCCAGGGGCGAACCGCCGAAAACGTCGTGGTCGCGGCGCAGGCGCTGGACCGCAAAGCCTTTTACGTGGCGTTGAGCCGCGGACGGAAGAACATGGCCTTGCACTGCCCGGAGAAAGATTTCATGCGCCAACAGTTGAGTTTCCGAATCGGCGACCGGACCAGCGTGCACGACCTGATTTTCGCCCGGCAGATCGAGCCGGGAAGCATCCTGCCATTCTCCGAAGACGCCCGCAAGCGCAAAGCGGAATCGCTTCCGGATACGACCTATAAGAGCATCAAAAACCGCGCCGCCAAGTTCGCGAAATACCTCAAAGGACTCGCTCAGCGCGTGTTGGAGCACGGACGCCAAATCGCCGCCAAACGCGCCCGCCGCGCCAAGTACGGCTACGGCCCCTTCACTGAAAAGATGCTCTTCGAAGCCGAACGCGAACACGCGGTGGAACTTCTTCCGCCCAGTCCGCCGCCGAAACAATACGCCAACCCGACCCTGGAATGGCTGGAAAGCGTCGCCCAATCCCCGGCGCCCCCGCCGCCAATCGAGGCCAAGTCGTTCCTTCCGGAAATCCTCCGCGATTACCGCCCGGAACCGCCGAAACGACCGAAGGAGCACCCTGTCGACGACCTGAACGAATGGCTGAACCAGACGGCCGCCCGACACGCCGCCAAAGAAGCGGAAACCCGCGCCGCCGCCGAAAAGGCGGCGAAAGAGCTCGCAGACCGCACCACCGCCCAACGCCTCGCCGAACACGCCGGACATGTACGTGAAGAACGCCGCAAAACCGAAGAACGATCCCGGGAAAACGAACCGGAAAAGAAAAAGAAGCCGAACCGCGGCATGGATCGATAACCGAAAAGGAGAAAAAGATGCCCGAAAACACCCCCGCCTGGCAACTCGCCGACACGGATCACCCGCCCCGCATGTGGCTGGTAACCGAAACAGAAAACCTCCTGATCGACTGGAGCTCCCTCCAGGAAATCCGCGCCTCCGCCGACTTCCTGACAATACAATTCGCCTGCGAATTCGGCCACGTATCGCTTTCTTCCCGGAATTCGTTGCATCCTCTGTTCGAATATCTCCAAATGGAAAAAGTCCGCCGTGTCGATGGCAGAAAATTGAATTGCATTGTGGGCTCATCTGAATGATACATCATTTTAATTGCAATTCGAGCAGTACCTGCTAATATTTTTATGTTTTTATTCATGCCAAAATTTTCGATGGAGCACTATTTAGTAAACATTTAATAAATATTTTGTATAGAAATGCTATTTACACTTGAAGAAACATGGTCTACGGTGTATAATTGCAATCAACTACTTTGTGGCTTTAGCTATAAAGGATCGAGTTTTCCATACCCCGCTCTGAATTGGCTGAAATATAAGTTAGCGAGGCGGAGTTGGTGCAAACTATTATAATTGGAGAACCGAAGTCGAAAAAGCATGCGCCTCGGAAGAATTCTCATCCAACGCATAGAGTCTTGCTGACGAGAATGTTTGTCAAAACAATGCGGTGCTTGCAAATATGAGACAAACTTTCTCTTCAAAACAAAAAAATACCCTTGGAGTGGTGAAAAATCCATTGCAATGGCAGTTGTGTTTATTGGAAAATAATAAATATCAAATACAGAGATAGAAAAATGGCCACTTATTACGTAACTTCTACTGTTGCCGATGCTAATATTGAAGGTACTTTGCATTGGGCGTTGGCTCAGATGCAAAAAGGCGACAGCATTGTTTACGCCGACAGCCTAAAAGGAATAACCGTTTCTATTTCCGGTCTTACCGCATCCAGTGGGAAGAATATTGTTTTCAACGGCCAGGCGGTGCGCGGTTATTTTACAGTATCGGGAAACATGAGCGTCAATGGTGGATCGCTTATGCTTCAAAATAGCGGAAGTACTGTCAACTATGGTGGAACATTAACCCTGTCCGATACGTCGCTCCTTGTTGATACACTGGGATATGGCAGATACATTACCGTCAATGACGGCGGAAGCGTTCAGTTGCTTAATGTATCATCAAATCTGATGTATGCATTTTTGACATTGAACGAGGGGTCGCGAGCCACGATTTCCGATTCGACATTTGTCGGGGATTTTACCTGCAATGTCGAAGGAAGCATCAGTCGCAGCTCTTTTACGGTCTTGAATCTCGGCTTGATTAAAGCGACAGTGGACAACGTTTCCGCTCAGCGGATCACGGTGTCCGGAGGCGCCGACTTCAGCAAGATCACTAATTTGACCTTGACTGCGGCGCATGCAATGACTGTGATTGGCGCCAAAGGTGATGATTTGCGCGGGTTATTCACCGAGTCCAGCGGCAACAAAATCACTGCATCAAATGCTTACATTCAATATGAAGGAACGATTACCGGTAATAATACGCTCTACGCGATTGCAGGAAATACTTATTACAGCATCAATTATGTGACCATCGCTTCCGGTGCAACATTCAACATCACCGGACAGGTCGTGGATGGTAACTTTTCCAGTATACTTGGTGAAGTTACGATTAA
>JAVBSA010000016.1:0-6713 GCA_031556915.1 Victivallis sp. | reverse complement strand
TGTTCAACTATTGCATCCGCACCATCAACTGACAGGAGACCGGGATGAACCGATTTTTCACCACACTCTGCGGCCTCTGGCTCGCGTTCGGGCTCTCCGCCGCGGAAGCAACCATTGCCGACATGGAACAATGCATCCGGCTGCCCGGCATGAATTTCTGGGCGGACGGTCCGCTGCCCGGATTCGAACTGCTCACCGGAACCGAATGCGCCTCGGGAAACAGCGCGATGAAGGTTAACTTCTTCCCGGCGAAAAGCTATTGCAATTTCGGCTTTGCCGAATCGGCCCTGCCAGCGAACTGTACCGGCATCGCCTGGAAATACAAGAACGTCTCCGGCGCTCCGCCGTCGATTCTCGAACTGCGCTCGCAAAAAGAGGGTAAAACGGCCGATTCGTTCGTCTGCGGCATCACCTGGCAGCCCGGTTCTGAATACCGTGAAGCGGTCATTCCCCTCGCCGGCTTCAAACGCGGCAAAGGCGAATTGACCCCGGGACATCAGTATCTGGTGCTCTTTAACTTCAAGGGTTCCGCCCCGGCTTCCGTAACGCTGGACGACGTCTGCTGGGTTCTCGCCGACGGCAGCCGCGTGCCGATCTGCGACTTTGAACAGTTCCACGCCGACGCCTGGGTTCCCGACGGCATGTGGCTCTGGGCCGACGACAGTTCATCGGATCCCGTCGCTTCGCTGCTGCAGGGAAGCGAGGCCGCCGCCGGGAATGTTTCGTTGAAATTCCGCTTCTTCGACTGCCGCGATTTCCAGGGAATGACCTTCTTCCGCCCGGTTGAAGTTCCGGCCGGGAGCAACGCGCTGTCGTTCCGATACAAGCTGTTCGAGGGACGCTTTCCGCACCGGATTCAGCTGATCCGCCACCTCGGGGGTGACGGCAAAAACCGCATCGTCTGCCAGTACGCCAAGTTCGCCCCCGAACCGGGCGGGGAGTGGCGGACCGCCGTCATTCCCTTCGCGGAGTTCCGCAAGATACGCACCGAGGGAGATGTCCGGACCGAGCACGACGACATCCGCCCCGGCGACCGGGTCTCGTTGATCTTTCAGGGGGAGCGGGCCACCGCCGGCGTATTCGCCCTCGATGAAATCAAGCTTGTAAACAACAGATAGGAGACGATCGGTATGAGCTGGCAATTGGATCATTATCTCTACGGCATCACCCAGGGGTACATGGCGCCGCGGAAATTTTTCGCTTCCCCCGAGGGGAGAAAGTCGACGCTCGCCATCCGCGAAACAGGCGCCGACACTGTCGCATTGATCGTCAACCAGTTCCAGGACACCTTCGCTTCGACGCACATTTCGCCCGACAACTTTCACACCGTCTCCGACGAAGACCTGGCCGCCCAGATCGGATTGCTGCACGAACTCGGCTTCGCCGTCATGCTCAAACCGATGATCGACCCGCTGGACAGCATCTGGCGCGGCGAGATCTGCCTGCGGCGCTCGATCGGGATCATTGCCGGGCGCTCCAGCGACCCGGTGACGCCGTGGTTCGAATCGTATCTCGAGATGCTGCTGCGCTACGCCGAAGTGGCCTCCCGGACCTCCTGCGAAATCTTCTGTCTCGGCTGCGAATTGCAGTACATGGAAGACCAGCAGCCGGAGTGGGAGAATATCGTCGACCGGATCCGTGAGGTCTATTCCGGAATCCTGACCTACAACTTCAACCGCGACGTCGAAAACTTCAACGAACGCCGCGGCTGGTTCCGGAAGCTCGACCTTGTCGGTGTCTCCGGTTATTTCGAGCTCGACGCTCCCGGCGACGGGCTCGTTGCCGCCTGGACGAAGCAGCGCGACCGGCTCCGCCGCTTCGCCGATTGGGTCGGCCGGCCGCTTTTCTTCGCCGAAACCGGAGCCCGGCCCATCGCCGGGGCGGCCCGGATCACCGGGGATTTCGGCCGGCCCGCCACCGTCTATTCCGAGGAGGAGCAAGCCGGTTATTACGATTCGATGCAGGAGGTGTTCGAGCCGGAAGAGTGGTTCTACGGAACCGTCTGGTGGAAGCACGACGAGCATCAGCACCGTCCCCATTTCCACTTGCCCGACGGCAATTACGCCGGCTGCGAACCCGCGCCGCTCTGCCGCGCCCGGATGCGCGAACGCGCCGGATTCCGTCCGCGGCCGCCGATTGTGCCCGGCGCCGCCCCCACCCCCGGAATTGCAACCAGATCATGAGGAACGCCATGCTTTTCGAATCCGGAACCTTTGCTGTCGGCTGCAACTATTGGGCCTCCCACGCCGGCAGTGCGATGTGGCGCGACTGGGACGAGGCCGTCGTCCGCGCCGATCTCGGGAAACTGGCGGCGCTGCAGCTCGAGGTCGTGCGGGTCTTTCCGCTCTGGCCCGATTTCCAGCCGCTCGAATTGCTGTGTACCGAGCGCAACCGCCCCTATGAGATCGCGTTGTCCGGCGACCGGCCGATGGACGACACCCCGGCGGGCCGGGCCGGGGTCGACCAGGTGATGCTCGACCGTTTCCGCACGCTCGCCGACATCGCGGCGGAATTCGGGCTGAAGCTCGCCGTCGGGCTGGTCACCGGCTGGATGAGCGGGCGGATGTTCGCACCGGCTGCTTTCACGAACCGGAATCTGCTCACCGATCCCCTGGTGATCCGCTGGCAGACGCGCTTCGTGCGCTGTTTTGTCGAGGCGATGAAGGACCATTCGGCGATCGTCGCCTGGGGCCCCGGCAACGAGTGCAATTGCCTCGGCGACGCCGAACGCCACGCCAACTGGCTCTGGTGCAAAACCATCGCCGCGGAGATCCGCGCCGCCGATCCGACGCGGCCGGTCGTCGCGGGCATGCACAGCCTGGTTCCGGCCGCCGACCGGCGGTTCGAAGAGAAGCCGTGGACGATCCGCGACATGGGCGAACTTTTCGATGTGTTGACCACCCATCCGTATCCGATTTTCACGCCGCACGCCGCGCGCGATCCGCTGACCGGCTTCCGCAGCATGTTCCATGCGGCGTGCGAAAGCCGGCTCTACGCCGACATCGCGGAGCGTCCCTGCGTCGCCGAGGAGCTCGGCACCCTCAACTCGATGGTTGCCGGCGAGCCGGAGAAGTGCCGCTATCTGCGGACCGTGCTCTTCAACCTCTGGGCTCACGACTGTACCGGGCTCTTCTGGTGGTGCGCCTTCGACCAGCTCCGGCTGGAATATCCGCCTTACGACTGGCACGCGGTCGAACGGGAACTCGGCCTTTTTGGCGACAACGGCAAAGCCAAGCCGGCGGCGGCTGAATTGACGGAGTTCGCCCGGTTCCTGCGTTCGCTGCCGTTTGAAAAACTGCCGCCCTTCCGGCGCAATGCACTTTGCGTGCTTTCGGCCAACCAGGATGCCTGGGGGAACGCCTGGTCGGCGTGGCTGCTTGCCAAGCAGGCGGGGTTCGATCTTGAGTTCCAGTACTGGTCCGAACCGCTGCGCGACGCGGAGCTCTACCTTGTTCCCGGCCTCTGCGGCCAGGACGGCGTGAACCGGCGTCTCTGGCTCGAGCTCGCCCGTCGCGCGGAAGCGGGGGCGACCGTCTACTTCTCGGTCGACGACGCGTTGCTGAGTCCGTTCGACTCTTTTGCCGGAGTCCGCAGCCGCGGCCGCGAACAACGCTCCGGCGTCGCCCGGCTCCGCTTCGGCAAAACGGAGCTGCCGGTCGGCTTCGATACCCGGCTCGACCTGGAACCGGCCGGAGCAGAGGTGCTGGCCGAAGCGGACGGAAACGGTTGTTTCTTCCGTCATGTTTGCGGCAAAGGGGAGATATTTTTGCTGACCTTACCGCTTGAGCGCTATCTTGCGGAAACGGCGGGCGCTTTCTCCGAGCCTGGGAACACCCCATATCATAAAATCTACCAAAGGCTTGCAACGCGGGCGCTCGCCCGCCGCGCGGTGCGTTCACCCGATCCCCTCGTCACGGTGACCGAACACGACGGTGCAATCGCAATTCTGGTGAATCACCGGTCCGAAGCGGTACTCCTCAAACCGGAACTCGCGCCCGGATTCCGGATCGCCGAAGTCCGGCGCGGCCGGTTCGACGCCAAAAACGGCACAGTTGAAATCGACGGAAACGACGGCGCGGTGCTCCTGCTGTCCCGGGAATAATGCCAATTTCTAGTTCATACCCAGTGCGGTGTAGAGTTCGTTTGTCATGGTTCTGATTTCGTCGAGTCCCAGCTTGGCGGCGGTCAGGGGATCCGCGGCGATGGCGTGGAAGACGGTTTCGCGGTCTCCGGTCAATGCTCCTTGGGCTCCCAGGATCTGCACATTGATCATGCCCCGGTTCAGGGCGGCCAGTTGTTCCGGATAGTCTTCGATCCGGGTCGGCGCGACTCCGGCGCCGTCGACCAGGCAGGGGACTTCCACGCAGCACTCCGGCGGCAGGGTCGGGATCAGCCCGCGGTTCATGACGTTGAGATTGGCTGAGAACGGGCGGTTTTTCTCGATCGCCGCGATGATCCGGATTCCGTATTCGTCGCTGCGCCCGAGGTTGACTTCGCGGGTTCCCGCCAGGTATTCGGCCAGTTCCCGTTCATTGCGTTTCAGGAGCCCCTGACAGATGGGAACCGAGGCTCCGGAAATTCCGCAATTCATGGTGTTCCAGTCGATATCGCCTTCGATATTGGGGAAGTCGTTGCTGCAGAAGCGGTCAAGCAGATCCTGGCGCTTGCGGATGTAGGGGATGTATTCGCTGCCGTGCCCGCTTGATTCGGTGGGGAAGTAGCCGAAGTGGCGGAGGAGTTCAAAACGCACTTTGTCGCGCCTGTAAATATCGGGATTGTCCAGGCAGCGGCGGAGCCGGGGATAAAGATTTTCTCCGTTTGCTTCGAGCTTCAGGAAGAACGCCTGATGATTCACGCCCGCCGCCCGGAATCGCAGGGTTTCATACGGCACATTCAGCCATTTGGCGATGGCGCTCGAGGTGTGTTGAACGCTGTGACAGAGGCCGAGCACCTTTACGGTTCTGGCGCGTTTGGCGAGTGCAATGGTGTTCATCGACATGGGGTTGACGTAATTGAGGAGCCATGCGCCGGGGCACTCTTCTTCCATCGCGTCGAGCACGGGGAAGAGGTCGCGGAGCGTCCGCAGGCCCCGGAACACTCCGCCCGGCCCGAGGGTGTCGCCGACTACCTGTTGGACGCCGTACTTTGCCGGGATTTCATATTCGATTTTCTGAAGGTCGATGTTGCCGCTGCGAAAAATGGTGATGACATAATTTGCGCCGCGCACGGCCTGGCGGAGATCTGTCGTCAGTTCGGGTTGGAAGGGGACGCCCAGTTTCGCCGCGATGATCGCGCCGAGTTTCGCGGTGTTTTCGAGTCGCAAAGCGTCGATGTCCATTAAGACGACTTTGCTGTGGCGCAATTCATCATCCAGCAGGAGATCTTTGATGAAATTCTGGGCGAAGATGACTCCGCCCGCTCCGATGATGGCGATTTTCGGCATAATGATGTTTCCTGATTTGCTTTTTGGGGTTCACCTGATATAATTATAGTACAAATGAATGAAAAAAGAAGTGTATTTTTGCGGATAAAGCTGGATAAATGATGCGTCAGGATAAATTACACAGTGTGTTCCGGCCGGAGCTGGACCGGTTCCCCGGGGTTGCGCTGCCTTTTTATCCGCGTTCGGCGGGGCACTTCATCCGGACGCGCGGGAGTCGGGAGTTTTACCCGCCGCGTCCGTTTCTGCAGTTGTTCTGGGGTGTTTCCGGCGAGGCGGAGTTCGAGATCGACGGCCGTGCTTCGGTGCTGGGGAGGGATGATGTGCTTTACCGGCTGCCGGAAGACCCGCACATCATCCGCATCCGTTCGGAGGTTTGTGAATACCGTTGGATCGCGTTCGACGGTTTGGGGGCGAAGGAGTTCCTGCTTGCTTTCGGCTATCCTTCGACCTGTTTTCATGCGGGGCCGTGCCCGCACGAGTTGTTTCTTGAGTATGAAAACCGGATGCTGGAACGTTCGCCGGGGGCGTGGCGGCAGATGGTTGCGCTGATTGTGCGGATCGTCGCCGCCGCCGGGGCGGAGGGGGCGCAGGAGCCGGATGACCGTTTGTTGCAGAAAGCGATGAAAATCTGCCGCGAGGGGTTTGACCGGGCGGAGTTCAATGTGAATTCGCTGGCGGACGGCCTGGGGATGGACCGGAGTTCGCTGTTGCGGCTTTTCCGGCGGAAGCTGAGCCTTTCGCCGTTGGAGTACCTGTCGCAGCTCCGGTTGCAGAGCGCGCTTTCGCTTCTGGCGGACACGAGACTGCCGTTGAAGGAGGTGGCGGGGAGGGCGGGGTTCGGGGACGTCAACTACTTCTGCCGGTTCGTAAAGCAGAAGACCGGCAAGCGCCCGTCGGAGCTGAGGTAGGGGAGGCGGAGCCGACCGGGTCCAGGGCCTTTCGGCCCTGGCGGGATTGCAAAGGGCGCGGAGCCCATAAGCGCTAGCCAAAATAAACGCGCCTGGCTTTGAGGCTCTGCCTCAAACTCCGCCGGGAGGGTGCTTCGCCCCTCCCGACCCCTCCCAGACCGGCAAGGTGCCGGGGCCGACGCAAATTCGCTTCGCGAATTTGCTGACTGATCTGTTGGGGAGGTAAGAGTGGGCTGGTCATCTTGGTACACAGGAGCGTACGAGCGTCTGGATGGTTCCGCGTTGGCCTTAAAAACGCGCTGTGGGCGGCTGCGCCTGCTCCGTGCGATGCTTGCAACGTTGTTGCTGCGCCTCTTCACTGC
>JAVBSA010000405.1:0-5018 GCA_031556915.1 Victivallis sp. | reverse complement strand
AGTCAACGGCGGAATCGAAGCGTTGAAGCTTCTTCACGGTCCGTTCCCCGACCGGTATTTCGTGCCGACCGGCGGAATCACCATGGACAATCTCGGCAGTTATCTGGATCACTCTTTTGTCGCCGCTTGCGGCGGCAGCTTCATGGCGAAAGCCGCCGACATTGCCGCGGGCAACTGGGAAGGGATCCGCAAAAACTGCCGTCGCTGCCTGGATCTCTCCCTTGGCCTGAAATTAGCACACGTCGGCGTCAACCATCCCGATCGGGAGGAGGCGTGCAAAGCCGCCGAACGGATGGCCGAATTGTTCCGGTTGCCCGTCAAAGAAGGCAACAGCTCCATTTTTGCCGGAAGCGCCGCCGAACACATGAAAATGCCCGGCCCGGGAACGATGGGCCACATCGGTTTCGCCAGCCGTTCCGCGGAGCGGGTTTTGGCCTATTACCGGCGGAACAAAACAGCCGTCAGGGAAGAGAGCATCCGGCGCGAAAAAGACGGCTCATTGCGTTCCTTTTATCTTGCCGAAGAGATCGGCGGCTTCGCCGTTCACATTGTTCAACAGTAATTGACAGGAATCGGAAGAAATGAAAAGGATGATCGGATTCGGTGATTTCATGTTGCGCCTCAACCCGCCGGGATACCGCCGCTTCCTGCAGGCGGAGGCCTTTGAGCGCTATTACACCGGAGCGGAGGCGAATGTTTGCGCATCGCTTTCCTGCCTTGGCGTTGAAACCGATTTCGTCACCCGTCTGCCCGATCACGAAATTGCGCGCTGCGGAATCGCGGAGCTGCGGAAGCTCGGCGTCGGCACCCGGTTCATCGCCTCCGGCGGCGAGCGGATGGGGGTATTCTATCTGGAAAAAGGCGCTTCGCAGCGGCCGAGCCAGGTCATTTATGACCGCAAATACACTTCGGCCGCAACCATCGTCCCGGGAGAATTCGATTGGGATGTTATCTTCAAAGAGGCCGGTTTCTTTCACTTCAGTGGAATTACACCCGCGCTCGGGGAGCAGATGCCCGCCGTGGTGAAAGAGGCTTGTATCGCGGCCAGGCGCAACGGACTTTTCGTCAGCTGTGATTTGAATTACCGCAAAAATCTCTGGCCGGCGGCCCGTGCCGGCGAAGTCATGCCCGAATTGCTGCAATTTATCGATCTGCTGATCGCCAACGAGGAGGACGCCGAAAAAGTCCTGGGAATCAAAGCCGCGGACACCGACATCGAAGCCGGGCGCCTCAGTCCGGCGGGATACCGGCAGGTCGCCGTCTCGATCCGGAAGCGTTTCCCGAACATCCGGGCGGTGGGAATTTCGCTGCGGCAAAGCATTTCCGCATCGGAAAATATCTGGGGCGCGATGCTGCAGACCGCTGATGAATGCTGTTTTTCCCGGAACTACGATATCAAAATCGTCGACCGGGTTGGGGGTGGGGATTCATTCGCCGCCGGATTGATTTACGCGTTCGGGCATGGTTTCTCCGCCTCCGACAGTGTGGAGTTCGCCGCCGCCGCATCGTGCTTGAAGCACTCGATCGAACAGGATGTGAATCTGGTTTCTCTGGCCGAGGTAACCCGCCTGATGAAGGGCGATGCTTCCGGCCGGGTGCAAAGGTGAGGTTGTCATGAGTCAGGAATGGGAAATTATTTCGAACGCCCTCTGCATCGTCGGGGAAAGTCCTCTCTATGATGGGGAAAGGGATCTGCTTTATTATGTGGATATTCACGGCAGGCGGCTGCGGCGCATGGAATATTCCTCCGGCAAAGTTCAGGACTTTGTCCTGCCGCAGCAGGCCGGAGCCGTGGTTCTCGATACGGAGGGGAAGCTGATCGGCTGTATGGAAGACGGCGTCTATCGCATTGCCTCCGACGGAAAGATTGCGCCGCTCTTCGCTCCCCTTCAACTTCGGGGAATGCGTTTCAACGACGTGAAAACCGGTCCCGACGGCGCTCTTTACGGCGGCACGATCGATTACAGGTGCAACGGAGCGTTTTACCGGATTTCCGGCCGGGGCGAATGCGATCTGCTGTTGGATCGTATCGGCAACTCCAACGGGCTCGACTGGGATACGGAGAAAGGCGTGATCTATTATAACGACACCCCGACCAGGAAGACGGAATGTCTCGTTTATGCGGATCATAAGATCCTGTCGCGCACGGCGGTGCGGGAGTTTCTCTGTTCGGAGGGAAATCCGGACGGAATGACGCTGGATTCGGAAAACAAACTCTGGATTGCCCTTTGGGGACACGGCAAGCTGCTTCGGATCGACCCCCAAACCGGCGCGACGCTCCGGGAAATTCAGCTGCCGGTCAGCAATGTTTCCTGCTGCGCGTTCGCAGGGAAAGATCTGCGCGACCTGGTCGTCACGACCGCGGCGCACAATACGAATCTGCGGGAAGAACCGCTGGCGGGAGCGCTGTTCCGAATCAGGGTGGATGTTCCGGGACGCCCGGTGTTTCGTTTTAACGTTGGAGATTCGAAATGATCGTTGCGGATTATTTGCGTTCGACGCCGGATATTCAATGGCAGTACGCCGCGCAGATGGGAATCACCCATGCCGTCGGCCGTATGCCGGATGGAAAGATGGAAGAGACTGCCTCCCGTTTTTCTCTGCTGAAGGAGATGAAGCAATCCTTTGCGGACTACGGCTTTACGCTTGCGGCGATTGAACCGGCTCCGTGGAATCAGAACATAAAAATGAATCGCCCCGGCAGGGATGAGGAGATCGAACGCATGATCGCCCTGATCCGCAACATGGGCAAATTGGAGATTCCGGTGCTGTGCTACAATTTTGTCGC
The DNA here is from genome assembly GCA_031556915.1 of Victivallis sp. Taxonomy (GTDB): domain Bacteria; phylum Verrucomicrobiota; class Lentisphaeria; order Victivallales; family Victivallaceae; genus Victivallis. The sequence goes on along the minus strand of JAVBSA010000405.1, from coordinate 2,230 downwards.
CCATTTCAATTGGGTACGCACCAGATTTGACATCCCGGAGCGCGGCGGCGCCCTGGTGACGGGTTACCGCCATTCGGACCTGGATCACTCCGCCGTAACCGAAGACGGCGTCGTCACGCAGGAGGAGCTCTGGAAGAACCTCGCCTATCTGCAGGAAGCGATCGTTCCGGCGGCGGAAGAGGCCGGGGTTATGCTGGCGCTGCATCCGGACGACCCGCCGCAGCCGTGCATTCAGAACATCGGGCGCATCCTGATCAGCGCCGACGCCATGGAAAAAGCGGTCAACCTGGTTCCGAGTCCCCATGCGGGAATCACCATGTGCCAGGCGACTTTCCGCATGATGGGCGAGGATATCGTCAAGTGCATTCACCGCTTCGGCGGCAAAAAACAGATTCACCTGATCCACTTCCGGGACGTCGCCGGGAACCGGGATGATTTTCGCGAGACCTTTCACGACAATGGAATAAGCGACATGGCCGCGTGCATCCGGGCGTACCTGGCGGTCGGCTATGACGGCTGCATCCGGGTTGACCATGTCCCGACGATGGCCGGAGAGGAGAACCTCTCCCCCGGCTACGAGAGCATCGGCCGGCTGTTTGCGGTCGGTTACTTGAAGGGGTTGATTGAAATGGCGCAAAATGAGGTGAAAGATGTTTGATCTTTCCGGCAAAACCGCATTGATCACCGGATCGAACCGGGGAATCGGGTTCGCCGTGGCGGAGCTTTTCGCCGCTCATGGCGCGAAAGTGCTTTTGCATTGCACCAAAGAGTCGGCGGCGGCAACCGCCGCGTTGCGGAACATTCCGGGGTCCATGATGTTTTACAGCGATTTCGGCACACAGGAGGGGGCGGACCGGTTGGCGGATTCGGTCGGACAGGCGGGATTGTCCCCGGATATTCTCATTTTAAATGCGTCGCTGCAGATCCGTTCCGCGTGGGAAACGGTTTCTTATCCGGATTACGAAAAGCAATGGACGACGAATTTTTACTCCCCGCTGCGGCTGCTTCAGCGTTTTGTCCCGGCGATGAAACGGCGTTCCCAAGGCAGGATCGTGACGGTCGGCAGCGTCCAGCAAACCATGCCGATCGGCGAAATGGCGGTTTACGCCGCCTCCAAATCCGCACTGATGAATCTGGTTTTGAATCTGGCGAAGGAGCTGGCGCCCTTCGGAATCACGGTCAACAATCTTGCTCCGGGCACCATCCTCACCGACCGGAACCGGGAGGTCCTCGAGGATTCCGGTTATTACGCAAAGTGCCGGGACCGCATCCCCGCCGGATTTCTGGGAACGGTGGACGACTGCAAGGGCGCGTTTCTGTTTCTCTGCTCCGAAGCGGGGCGCTACATCACCGGAACGGATCTTTATATTGACGGCGGCAAACATTTGTAACCAAAACAGGGGGAAGATGATGAACGAAGACAAGATTCACGACGATTATGAATTGAGACCGCTTGACGTGCCGTATGACATCGAAGAGATGCGGGCGCGTTACCTGAAGCTCTACACCGCGCTCATTTACGACTCGATGGAAGCGTACGGCATGTCCGGCCGCTGCCTGGAAAGCGGCATTTATCCGCTGACCGTCGAGATGAAAGTCGCCGGCCCCGCCTTCACCGTCCGGCGGCAGACGACGCCCTGTACGGACCCTTACACGCACAACATCCGTCTCGGATTGATCAAAAGCATGTGCAAAGGGTGCATTTTGCTTTCGGATGTGCAAGGCAATAAAAACTGCGGACAGTTCGGCGAGATCACCGCGACCGCGATGCGCGCCGCCGGCTGCGCCGGAGCGGTGATCGACGGCTCGACGCGTGACTCCAACTACCTGATCGATATGAATTTTCCGACCTTCTGCCGTTTCCGGAATCCGGTGGAAGGGTTGGGGCGGTCGGTCATCATCGACTATATGATCCCGATCTACGTCAACGGCATCGACGGAATGCTCCGCGTCGACCCGGGTGACTTTATTTTCGGGGACAACGACGGCGTTGTGATCGTTCCGAAGAATGAGACGGTCCGGGTGCTGGAACAGGCGGAGGAGTGGTTCAACAACGAAAGCAAGAGCCGCCGGGCGATGGCGGAAGGGATGGATCCCTTTACAGTTTACAATACCTACGGGCGTTTCTGAATCCTGAAATTTTTCTCCGGCAGCCGACACTCACCAAACACAGAGAAGGTCCGAAAAAATGAAGAAGAAGTTCAACCGTTTTCCGGGAATGAAGCGAAAT
>JAVBSA010000510.1:0-4289 GCA_031556915.1 Victivallis sp. | reverse complement strand
GTCGCGGGCGGCCAGGGCGGAGCCGCCAGTAGCCGGGAGCCGTTCCCGCCCCGCATAAAGGGCGATGACGACTATGACGATGCCGAGCGAGGTCAGTAATTTGCCGCTGTCGCGTGTTGCCGTACTCATAATGTTACTAAAGTAATCCTTTTAAGTTGTTTTTTCAAATGCGGCTTGACGTGAAAATTTTCCGGAGTATCTTATTTCAAGTGCTAATTCAATCCAGAAAGGAGCCTTTATGACTTCATCACCCGTTTCCGTTACGAAAATTCTGGGCAATGGCTGGAACCGGATGGTGCAAACTTTGTTTGAACCGTTCGATATGAAAAAATGGTTTATCCTCGGTTTTTGCGCCTGGCTGGCCACGCTGGGGGGCTCCTTCGGCAACGGCCCGGGAGGCGGCAACTTCCCGGGCAACCTGGCGGAGAAGTCGTCGGCAAATGGAAATGGGGCGGTATCGTTCTGGAATTCCTTGGATTATGTCCTCAACGGAGAGGACGGCTGGATTTTTTCACGGCTCATCGAAGAAGCCGGCTGGGATCCCAATGTGGTGTCCATTGTCGTTGCGGTGAGCGTCGCCGCCATCGTGCTCATCATCGCTCTCTCCATTGTCGTCTACTGGCTGCATTGCCGTTTCAGTTTTATGTTCCTTGCCAACCTGGCGCGGGATACCCAGCAGATCTCGGAGGTGTGGACGGAATTCAAAAGAAGCGCCAATTCCTATTTCAAAGGCACATTGCTGTTTTATGTCATCGGCACAGTGGTGTTCCTGATTCTTTTCGCTCTTGCCGTCCTGCCGTTCTACGACTGGCTGAAGGAGTCCGCCGCGGCGCATGAATTCGTCGCTCTCGGCGGCGTCCGCCTGTCGGGCCTGATCGGCTGCAGCGTAATCATCGTGGTGCTCAGCATTGGCTGGGGATTCTACACCTGGTTTTTCAACCAGCTCCTGGTTCCCATCATGTACCGCGACGGATTGCTGTTCCGGGAGGGGCTCGCCAGAATGAACCGCTTCCTCTGCCAACGGTTCTGGACCCTTCTCTTCTACTGGTTCCTGGTGAATCTGACCATGTTCGGGCTTATGCTCTGCGTCGGCATCGCGGGAATCCTGACCTGCTGCATCTTGTTCATCCTGATCGCAGTGCCCTACATCGGAGCGGTTGTCCTGCTGCCGTTGAGCGTATTCAACCGCTTCCTCGGAATCGAGTTGCTCGACGCCCTCGATCCTGTTCCGCCGCCGGAGCCGCAGGAACAGGCATAAAAAAAAGAGCCGCCGGATCGGCGGCTTTTTTTATGCTTTCTCCCTAAACAGTATAGCGGCAGGAGATTCCGGCGGGGAGGAGGCGGCCGGTCGATTCCGGCACGGTCATTTCCCAGCTGTCAAAGGTTCCGTTTGGACCGAAGGCTTCGGCAAGCAGCCGTTCCATCACCAGCACGGAGAAGCCGGGCGAGTGGCTGCTGAGAACGATCGTGAACGGTTTGTTTCGGTCCCTGAGCTCCCGGCAGACGGCGAGAAGTTTGGGCAGGTCGTCTTCGATTTTCCACACTTGTCCGCTGGAACCGCGGCCGAAGGTGGGGGGATCGAGGGCGATCAGGTTATATTTGCGTTCCCGCCGGACTTCGCGGGCGGTGAATTTGTTGACGTCGTCGGCGATCCAGCGGATCGTGTCGGGAACCTGCGGATTGAGCTTCTGATTTTCCTGCCCCCACTCGTTCATGCCGCGCGCCGCGTCCAGGTGGCAGACGGTTGCGCCCGATTGCGCCATCGCCATGGAGCCGACGCCGGAATAGGCGAAGAGATTGAGCGCGTTGCCGTCTTTGCCGAGGCCGGGGACCGCGCTGCGGAAGAACTCCCAGTTGCGGTACTGCTCCGCGAAGAAGCCGAGGTGGCCGAAGCCGGTCGGTTTGATCTTCAGCGTAAAGCCGCCCCACTCCGCCAGCCACGATTCGGGCAGGCGCCGGCGGTAACTCCATTTGCCGCCGCCCGTGCTGTCGCGGGTGAAGACGGCGTCGGCCTGATTCCACTCCGCATCGGGCAGGGCGGGGCGCCAGAAGGCGTTCAAAGCCGGCCGGACGAGGCGGTATTCGCCAACCTGTTCGAGTTTTTGCAGATTTCCGCTGTCGAGAAGAACGTATTTCATTTGACTCCGGCTTGATAGACCACTTTGCCGTTGCAGACGGTCATCAGCGGACGGTTGGTTTTGCATTCGAATACCGCGATATCCGCCCGGCAATTGGGCTGCAGCTTGCCGCGGTCGTCCAGCTTGAAGGCTGTCGCCGGGTTCAAGGTGACGGCGGCGGCGGCCTGTAATTCGGAGAGGTGCCCGGCGCTCATCAGGGAATGCCAGCCGGTGTCCAGCAGCGTGGTCGTTCCGGCGAGGATGCTCTGTTTGGTCTGGGAATATCCGTCCTTCACATGAATGACGGTCGGGCCGATCCGGTATTCCCCGTTGGGCATTCCGGCGGCCATGGTGCTGTCGCTGATGCCGATCACCCGGTGGGATGACTTGCAGCGGCAGGCCAGGTCCACCATGCGCGGATTGATGTGCCGCCCGTCGATGATCAGCTCCACCGCGACCCGGTCGTCGGTGAGCGCGATCCCGGTCAGCCCCATTTCGCGCTGGTGGAGCGGCGGCATGCCGTTGAACAGATGGGTGCAGTGGGAGGCGCCGGCGCGGATGGCGCGCAGCGTTTGCTCCTCATTGGCGATGCTGTGGCCCATCGAGGGCTTCACGCCGCGTTCGACCAGGAGCTGAATCAGATTTTCCGCCCCGTTCTGTTCCGGCGCGAAGGTCATGACGCGAACCAGGCCGTCGCCGGCGTCGAGCAATTCCCGGGCGAAATCGAGATCCACTTCGGGAAGGATCGATTCCGCGTCCTGTGCGCCGCGTTTCAGCGGGTTGATGAAAGGCCCTTCGATATTGATTCCGCCGGCGGTCGCCCCCGGCAGTTCCCGTTTGCACTCCGCGACGAGGCGTGCGAGGTTGGCGACCATCTCCCGGCGGGGAGCCGCCACCACGGTCGGGAAGAAGGTGGTGACGCCGCGTTCGGCGAGCATGCGGCTCATCGCATCGATCGGATTGGGGGAAATATCCACGGAGGAGGCGTCGAAACCGGCCGCTCCGTGGATGTGCGTGTCGATGAAGCCGGGCGTCAGGTAGGCGCCCGGAAATTCGATGAGTTCCAGTTCCGACTCCAGAGAGAAGGCGGAGAGGCCGCCGACCGCCAGAATGCGTTCATCTTCGCACAATACCGCGCCGTTGTCGATCCGCCGGTCGGGTGTGATCAAATAATCGGCCAGATATAAGCGGCGAACTCTCTGTTTCTTCATATTACGGCTCCCGAATTGCTTCGTCCAGGGATTTGATCAGCGGGTGGATCACATATTCGATGATCCGGCGTTGCCCGATTTGAATTTCGGCGGTGGCTTGCATGCCGGGGATCAGCCGGAAGGGCTGGTTCAAGTTGCGCAATTGGCCGCTGACGAGGATGCGGGCGCGGTAATAGACGCGCGCCTGGCCGGGTTCGCCCTGCTGTTTCTGGAAGGAGTCTTCGGAAATCATCCGCACCTTGCCGTCCAGCGTGCCGTGTTTCTGGAAGGGGTAGGCGCTGAGCTTTACCCGCACCGGCAGGTTGGCGCTGACTTTGCTGATGTCTTTCGGCTCGATTTCCGCCTCCAGCTCGATCGGTGTGTCGAGGGGGACCAGGGTCACCAGCGCTTCGGCTTCCCGCACCGCGGAGCCGACCGAGAACGAGGCGAGTTCGTGAACCATCGCGTTGCACGGGGCCCGCAGGGAATCGTAACTCAATTGCGCCAGGATCTTATCGTGCTGCTTCCGGGTGGAGGTCAGTTCCCGCTGGATCTTCACCAGCTCGGTGGAGATGCCGTTGCGCCACTCTTCGATATAGGAGTTTTTGCTGGCGCGCGCGGTTTCTTCCTGGTGCTTCTGTTCTTCCAACGAGTTTTTGAGGGCGTCGATCGAGGCTTCGAGTTCCATGGTTTTGATCTGGATTTCCAGCAGCTGCGTCACGGAGATGGCGTCCTTTTCACGCAGCGTCACATAGATTTTCTCGATCTGCTTGAGCTTAGCCAGCTGGCTTTCCTGATTTTTCAAACTCTCCGACGTCGTGAATCGCGACGCCTGGAGCTGTTTGATGCTCTGATCGTAGTAGTTCATCTTTTCGACGTAAAACTGCTGGCGCTGCTTGTAGATGGCCTCCTGCAGCCTTTGGTCTTCATTCAGGCTGTTGCTGGTCGGCACATAGGACTTCTGTTCGAATTCCGCCAGGAG
>JAVBSA010000646.1:0-3266 GCA_031556915.1 Victivallis sp. | reverse complement strand
GCGGCGTTTGTGGATGCCGGTTCGGCCTGGCGGAATTCTTTCTCCATGAATTTCAACCAGTTCAACGTGGGTGCGGGGTACGGGTTGCGGATCCGCCTGCCGGTGGTGAATGCGCCGATCAAGCTCGACCTGGCTTATCCGATCGTGAACAATCAGGATTACGAGGACAGCAAGCTTCGTTTCCACTTCAATATGGGATTCACCTTCTGATGATGGACTATCCGCCGACTGCCGAGGGGTTGCTTGATATCCTGCGAAAACTTCGTTCGCCCGGGGGGTGTCCCTGGGACCGGGAGCAGACGCGGCAGAGTTTGAGCCGTTGCCTGGCGGAGGAATGTGCGGAATTGCTTGACGCGATCGACCGGAACGATCCGGTCGACATCTGCGACGAGCTGGGCGATCTGTTTATGAACGTGTTGTTCCAGTGCGTGGTGGCGGAGGAGCGCGGGGAGTTTGATTATTCCGGCATGGCCTCGGGGATCATCGACAAGATGATCCGTCGTCACGCGCATATTTTCGGTGACGCCAGGGCGGATACGCCGGAGGAGGTTACTGCGCTCTGGGTGAAGATCAAGGAGCGTGAGAAGGGGAAAACTGCGGAATCGCTGATGGACGGCGCCGGTCAATACCTGACGGCGCTCAACCGGGCGGAAAAACTGCAGAAGAAGGCGGCCAAGGTTGGGTTTGATTGGACGGAGCAATGCGGTATTATTGCGAAGATAGAGGAAGAATTGGCGGAATTGAAAGAGGCGTTGGCGGAGGGCGATGAGGTCCATGTGGATGAGGAACTGGGGGATCTTTTCTTTGCGTTGACGAATCTGGCGAGGTTCCGGAAGAGGGCGGCAAGTGAGGAATTGCTGCGGGCCGCGAACCGGAAGTTTGAGGAGAGGTTCCGCAGGATGGAGGCGACGGGGGAAGTGCGTGAGGGGTTGAGCCCGGAGCAATGGGAAGAGTTGTGGAGCGAAGCGAAAAAAGAAAAAAATTCGCGTTGCTAAAATAAGTACGGCCGCGTAGCGGCCCGGCCCCACCATCGTGGGGTCGTGGTCCAGCGGCGAAAGCGCTGGTCGCCCGTATCCAACGGGCGAAATTGGTAGCCGCGAAGCGGCGTATCTTGTTGAAGTACCTTACATCGAAGGAGATTACCCGTATCCAGCGGATGCCGCAACGCGCCACTGTCACTTTTTTCTCGCGATGCTCGAAAAAAGCGCCGGCGCTTATGCGGATCGGATGATCATGCGCGGCCTTTGGCCGCTGAGCGTTTCGCCCCAAGCCGCCTTCGGCGGATTTTTTTAGAATTAATTTTTTTTGGAGAAATTTTATATGCGCAACGAATTCCTACCGTTCACCCGTCCCGCGATCACCGAAACCGACATCGCCGCCGTCTGCTCCGTCCTCCGCTCCGGCTGGATCACCAACGGCCCCCAGAACGCCGCACTCGAATCCGGCGTCTGCGAAGTTACCGGCAACAAACACGGCGTCGCCATGGCCTCGGCAACCGCCGCGATGCACCTGCTGCTCGAAGTGATGGAGATCGGCCCCGGCGACGAAGTGATCACCCCGTCGATGACATGGGTCTCCATCGTCAACATGATCGTCCTCAAAGGAGCAACACCCGTCTTCGCCGAAGTCGATCGCGATACGCTGCTCTCGACCCCTCAGATGATCAAAGAGAAAATCACCCCGCGCACCAAACTCATCATCCCCGTCCACTTCGCCGGAGCCGCCCTCGATCTCGACGGAATCACCGAAGCCGCCGGCGACATCCCGGTGGTGGAAGACGCAGCGCACGCCCTCGGGACCTATTACAAAGGACGCCACATCGGGAGCTTTGGCAGCGCAATCTATTCCTTCCACGCCATCAAGAACATCACCACCGGCGAAGGCGGCATGTTCGTCACCAACGACGACAAAATGGCGGACGCGATGCGGCGCTGGAAGTTCCACGGCATCGGCATGGACGCTTTCGACCGCCAGAACCGCGGCCGTTCCCCGCAGGCGGAAGTGCTGGAACCCGGTTTCAAGTACAATCTGACCGACATCTGCGCGGCCATCGGGGTGAGCCAGCTGGACCGGCTGGTCAACATCAACGCCCGGCGGCGCGAACTGGCCATGCTCTACCGTAAGGAACTCGCCGGAATATCGGAGATTCTGCCGCTGGCCGATCCGAAGGGGTACGATTTCACCCACGCCTGGCACCTTTTCATCGTCCGGGTGGATTCGCCGAAAATCGACCGCAACACTTTTATGACGGAACTCAAGAGCCGGAATATCGGAACCGGGCTGCATTTCCGCTGCGCCCACCTTCAGAAGTATTATCGCGAAGTGATGGGATTCCAGCCGGGCATGCTGCCGAACACCGAATATAACAGCGACCGGATCTGTTCCCTGCCGCTGTTCCCGGATATGACGCCGGATGATGTCCGCGACGTTGCCGCGGCCATCAAGGACACATTGTCCAAATGCAAATGATAGTCGGAGGCTGAATCATGCCATCTAATTTCCTGAAAGAGTTGCGGGAACCGTCGCGCCGGCACGAGGTCTTTTTCTGGACCTTCGCCACAGTGATGCTCTTTCTGTTCCTCGGGCACAACGCCATCTGGGCCTCGGAGGAACGCTGGGCCGAAATCACCCGCGAAATGATGCTCACGGGCGATTATCTCCACCCGGCGATGAACTGGCGGGTCTATCTCGACAAGCCGCAGCTCACCTATTGGCTGATCGTTCCTGTCGCCTGGCTTTTCGGCGGAACATTGGATGAATTCGTCGTGCGAGCTCCGAGCGCGCTGGCGGCGCTGGCCGGGCTTTACGGCGTGCTGACGCTCGGCAAGAAGCTCTTCGACCGGCGGACGGCATTGCTGGCTGCGTGGATGACCCTCTCCTGCTACGGCTTTCTCTTCTGGGCGCGAACCGCGGCCGCGGATATGGCCAACCTTGCAGCGATCATCCTGGCGGTCGCCTTTTTCTTCGAAGTCGAGGAGAAAGCGAAGTTTCATCATTATCTGGCTTTTTATCTCATCTGTTTCCTGGGGGCGCTGGCCAAAGGGCTGCCCGCGCTGGTCATGCCTTTCGTGGTGATTGCGCCGCATCTCCTGATGGAGAAACGGTTCCTGAAGCACCTGAAAATTTCCAACATTCTCGCCTTTCTCGTTGCCGCGGCGTTTTATTTTGTGCCGCTCTTGATGACGAGCTACGTTCCCCTGGCGGCTCCGCTCCGGCTGCCGCCGGGCGTGGAGGCGGCTTCCGGGCTGGAACTGGTCTGGCGCGAG
>JAVBSA010000479.1:0-5184 GCA_031556915.1 Victivallis sp. | reverse complement strand
CGGTTTGCTCCCGGTGAAAAAGCAACGCTTCAAACGGTAGATGTGAAAGCTTTGTTGTGCCACCACCCCCTCAAAAAGACCATTGAGTGCGGAAGTTGGGCTAATATATCGGTTCTCCGTTGAAATACAATTCCGTTTGCGGAGATTTGCGGAATCAGGGCCTTGCAACTCTTGTTTTTCATTTCGTTTTCGGCCATAATTAGAGGAGAACGATTTCAGTAAAAATGATAGAAAAGGAAATTATGGCGATATTCAAAATCACCGGGGACGGATCCGAGCTCCTGTTGTCGCGCCGGAACGGTTCCATTGCCGGAATGCGTTTTGAGGGCCGGGAACTTCTGCTGCCCGCCCGGCAGGCGTTCGCCCTTCGTTTCGTCGATGCGGAAGGGGGGTACCGGAAGCTCGACTCGGAAGCGTTCGCGCAATTCGAGCTCCGGGAACGGGAAAACGCGGCCCTCTGCCGCTGGTCCGGCTGCAGCTTTGTTCCGGGGATGACGGTGGAGATCGAAATCGGTTTCCGCTCCGGCGCGTTCCGTTTCCGGCCGGAAGCCGCCGGCGTTCCGGAGGGACTCCTGCTTGAAATGCTGGATGCTCCCGTCGTCATTGTTCCCGAGCCGAACGAACTTTTCTGGCCCAGGACCGACGGCTGCCTCATCGACCAGCCGGAAAAAAGCGGCCGCTACTTCCAACAGCTCAGTGCTCCCGGGATGACGGGGTGCGGCGTCTACCCCGGCCCTTGCCAGATGCAATACCTCGCCTCCTGTTCGCCGTCGGGCGGCGTCTATTTCGCCGCCGAAGATTTTCATCATGGAACAAAAACTCTCGAATTCGGCGCCGACGGCGGCGATCCGGGCCGCATCCGGTTACGGATCGAACAATACTGCGGACAGGAGGGCGCGCCCGGCTATGACCTCGTGCTCCGTCCGTTCCGGGGGGATTGGCGGGATGCGGCTTCGATCTATCGCGACTGGGTGAAGCAGGACCCGGTTTTGCGGAATCTCCCGGCGAAACCGGAGTGGCTGGAACGGTCGCCGGTCATCGTCGTTCTGACCGTTCGGGGCAACGGCGGCAGCTTCGCGGGGGAGAATGCGTATCAACAGTATGAAAATGCGTTCCCCCGGCTGAAGGAACTCTCTGAAGCGTTCGACTCCCCCGTGCTGGCGCTCCTGATGCGCTGGGATCAGCACGGGCCGTGGCTGCCGCCGTACTGCTGGCCGCCCGCCGGAGGGCCGGATTCCCTATACCGGCTGCGGGATCTGCTGCATGGTTCGGGGAATTACCTTGGGCTTTACTGTTCCGGCACGGGCTTCACTGTACAAAGTCTTACCAACAAATACTCCTGTCGCGATGAATTCGAGCGCGAAGGGCTTTCCCGGCACATGGCCTGCGGCCCGACCGGGGAGACGCTCTGGACGATGAACCGGCTCCGGGAGGGAACGCATCTCTGTGTCACCGAACCATACGGCCGCGAAATCATGCTTGACCAGGTGCAGCAGATTGCGGAATCCGGAATCGATTATCTTCAATTCTTCGACCAGAATTACGGCAGTGTGTGTTACCCGTGCTATTCGCGGGAACACCGTCATCCGCCGGTTCCCGGCCGCTGGCAGACCGAGGCGATGAAACAGCTGATCGACGAGATGAACGCGCTGATCCGCAAGACCGGCAGCCATATGATTCTGGGGGCGGAAAGCGCCGCCTCAATGCCCTATCTCGCGGGATTGCCCGTCAACGACTCCCGCCGGATCGATTCGATCGTACTCGGTCGGCCGGTTCCGGCTTATTCCTTCATCTTCCATCCGTATGTCGTCAATTTCATGGGCAACCAGTGCACTGCCTGGACGAACATCGACTGCCCGGCCCACCCGGACAATCTTCTTTACCGGATCGGCGCGGGATTCTGCGCCGGGGAGATGCTCGCCGTCACACTGCGGTCGGACGGCGCGGTCGCCTGGGGCGCCGCCGACGATTGGACGCAGCCGCCGCCGGACAATGCCGCGGTGATGACGCTGATCCGCAACCTCAACCGATTCCGCCGGGAATATCCGCAATTCCTGATGCACGGCGAGATGTGCAAGTCCCCGGTACAGGCGGTCGGTCTGCCCGCCTGTCGACTCTCGTTGAATCACAGGCCCGGGAACGCCGGGGGCGGCAGGAAGTTCGTCGATTTGCCTCCGCTGCCGGAATCCTGCTGGATTGCGCCGGACGGAGAAAAAAAGCAGTTTCTCGTCAATTTCCAACCGGAAGCGCGGCAGGTGGAGCTCCATTCCTCCGAACCGTGCCGGATCGGAGGACAAAAATTCGAAGCGGGCGTCTTTCACATCGAACTTCCCGCGCTGGACGCGGTTATGATCTGTTTTGAGAGAGGGAAATAACATGAAGCAACTTATCCTGTTGTTATTTTTGCTGGCGGCGCTCCAATTGAGGGGAGCGGAAGCCGCCTGGGAATTCGACCCGGCGTTCAGCGCGCGGGAACAGGGGCTGCTGTTGACCGGCTTTGACAGCTCCCAAATGCAGGAGGACGGCACTCTCAAGCTCGCGGTGAAGTGGGCGAAGGATCAAAAGGAGGCGCATTTGCGTTCCAGCTATGAGGCCTTCTCCGCATTCGACAGCCGCGACCTCGGGGAACTCGAATTGCGGCTGCGCGGAAAGATCTCGCAGGAGATCGCCGAGGCCGGAATCGGGCTCCGGGTGCGCCTCCGCTGGTTCAAAGGCGGCGAAAGCGAACAGCTTATTCCGCTCGCAGCAGACGGTGAATTTCACGTTTACCGGATCGATTTTGCGAAATTCAGCCATCCGGAACAGAACAGCAAAGGCTTCTATTTCTACGTCTGCCCGCTGGTCAATACGGACAACGCGGCGGGCTGGGCGTCGGTCGAGCTGGACTATCTGCGAATCGACTTCTCCGAAGCGGGAGCCGTGCGCAACATCCGCCTGGTCGCCGACGAGAAGTTGAACGATATGGACGATCTCGTCCGGTCGTTCAAACCCTATGGGATTGTACTCGAGGGATTGGGCAGATTACGTGAACTCCGGAAGGCGATCGATTCCGCAACCGGGGAGAAGCAGTATGGGATTGCCATGACGCTTAACGAAGAATTCGCCCGTCAGCACGCCATTCTGCGTCTCGGGCGGCAACTGAAGGATCTTTTCGACGAGGCAGCCGTGCTATGCCGTACCGCCGATCGCCAGGGCGGGGATGACGGGGAGGCGGAACGCTTCCGGGCCGGGCTCGAACCGGTCAAAGTTTTGCTTGCACAGGGGAATTGGGAAGCGGCCCGAAGCGCTCTTGACGCGGCTGGCCGGCAAAAGGCCGCGCTCTGGAAGCACCTGGCGTTCGACGGGAAATGGCAGAGTGGCGTCGATTCCTACAGCACCGGCCTTTTCGGTTGGAGTTTCCGGGTGCGCGACACGCTGGCGCTCGGCGTCGACCGGGACCGGTTCAGCCGGGGATTCTTCGTCAACCGCGATGGAACCAGGACCGGGCTGTCGATCCGCCCGGAAGGTGCCTCGTTCGCCGCCGGCGAACCGGAGGAGCTGGAAACCAGCTGGACTTCGAGCGATTGGAGTTGGCCCTGCCGGAACTCCGACGGGAAACCGGTCGATTGGAAAGTCGCGGTCAGCCGCCTCGCGCCCGGCGCGCAACTGACCGCCGGAACGAAATCGATTGTTCTCGCGGTGAACGCCGGGCGTGACTTCCGGCCGACCCGTATCCTCGTTCCCTGCCGCGGCGGGGCGAAACTTCTGACCCCGGAGGAGGCTGCGAAGTTCCGTTGGCGGGAAATGAGCGAAAACTGGCTCCTGTTGCTGTGCGACAACGATCTCCCTTCGGCGCCGTGGCTCCTGACGCTGCAGCACCGGCCGGAATCCGTGACGGTGAAAGGGGAGATTCTTCGTTTCACCTTCGCGGACCGGGCGGGAACAATCGGCGTCGCCAATCTTTTCGGGGTGCGTCCGCTGCCGCCCAACTGGTCGCCGCCGCCGGAAGTTGCGGAGCAATGCCGACGGCTCAACGCGGTCATGACCGCGTTCCCGTGGAGCTGTGAGGAGTTTTTCGCCGTGGACCGCGCAGCGGGAACCATCCGGATCGAGAACCGCTTCGGTTACCGGACCGCAAAGAACGATTGGGGTTATCGCGGTGTCGAAAGCGCCCCGCTTCCCCCTGTCCTGGCTCTGGCCGCTTCAAAAGGCTATCCGGCTATGCTGCCCGGAAACGCCGTCTCCCTCGACTTCGACACGGTCTACGGTCCGTACCGCCACGTTCCCGGGAACCGGGCGGAATACGCGCTGCCGCTCCCCGATCTCAGTGAAAAACAGTTTTTCCGCACGGAGCGTTACGCCGAGCAGCAGAAGAAAAGCCGCCGCTGGCTGTTCAACCTCCCGGACGATCTTTATTATTTCTCGCGGAAGGGGGTTCTGAGCCCACGCTGGGCGTGGCATTTCGACGGCTTCAACCTCTATACTCCGGCCGAAAAGGAGATCGTGCTGCATAATCTCGAGAATGTCGTGAAGCGCTATTACACTGAAATTCTCGAGGAACCGGCCCGGTTGCGCATGGCGCACCACACCCACCGCCTCGGCGACCGGACGGAACCGTTCACCGGGAAAAGCTACCTCGTCTACGGCTGGCGGTCGAAACACGGCGATCAGCTGAACTACCGGGACATCACCGATTTCGCGGGATTCCAGCTGATGCCGACCTTGCGTTACGCCCAGTTCTCCGGCGATTGGGAGCTGATCCGGAAACTCTGGCCGCAGATCCTCGAGTTGTACGGGTCCGTGCCGCGCCGTTGCGAATGGGCGTCGATGGCGGTCGGCACGACTGACCGGTCGCTGGTGCATGTGATCGATATGGCGCCCGATTCGTGGATCGCTTCGGAGGCCGTCGCCAAACTCGCGCATGAAACCGGCGACCTCCGGACGGAAGCTCTGGCGCTCTGCATCGCCGCCAAACAGGCCGTCCCCCTCTGCGGCGCATTGATGAAACGCACCTGGGACATGGCCCACAACAACGATTGGAACTGGGAGAAGCAGATCCCCGAACTCGGCTATTTCGATTCGAGCCACGTCAACTCCACATGCTGGGACGACGCCCAGCTCTCCACCAGCGGCATAGAAGGTGTGCTTCATTCTTCCGCGCTGCTGCGGTTGTACGGCGGGTTCTGGGCGGGGGCGACGCGGTGC
>JAVBSA010000505.1:0-6173 GCA_031556915.1 Victivallis sp. | reverse complement strand
CCGGCTACTTTTAAAAGCGAATGGAATCATCGGAGCCAAAAGCTCTGCATACCTGCCATGTTCGGTAATCACCCTCGGGGCAGGCTTCAAAGTGTCGGCTCCGAGCGTCATCTCCTGCGCCAGCCGTGGCGCAGTGAAGAGGCGCAGCAACAACGTTGCAAGCATCGCACGGAGCAGGCGCAGCCGCCCACAGCGCGTTTTTAAGGCCAACGCGGGACCAGCCAGACGCTCGTACGCTCCTGTGTACCAAGAGTACCAACCCACTCTTACCCCCAAAAAACCTGTCAGCCTTTTCGGGCGAAGCCCGAAAAGGCGTCGGCCCCGGCACCTTGCCGGTCGGAGGTTCCAAGGAGGCGAAGCGCTCCTTGGCGGAGTAGCGAGGCGGAGCCTCAATTCCCGAACGCTTATTTCGTGCGAATGTCGAGGATTTGGTTGCCGGTCTGTTGCTTTTTGTAGTTGAGGGGCGCCGTTCCGTGGAATGCTTTGAAGCGGCGCGAGAAGTGCAAGGAGTCGGCGAAACCGACTTTGGCTGCGACTTCTTTGCAGGAAAACGGGTAGCATTTGATCAGGAACGCGGCGGTCTCCATGCGTTTGACGTTGAGGTAGCGCATGGGCGGCAGTTCGCCGCCGCGTTTGAAGAGAAACATCAGATAGGAGACGGATATGGCGAAATATTCCGCGACGGAAACTGCCGTGAGCGGCTGCGACAGGTTCTGCGTCATATATTCCTTGATCCGTTGAAGCAGATCTTCCTCTTTTCTTTCGTTCTGGTTCATGAATAGCGACAGTTCGTATAGGAAGAGATCCAGCAACCGTTTCTGGACGCCGGGATTGCTTTTTCGGCCGCCGGAAACTTCCGCGTAAAACAAACGCAGATATTTTTCAAACAACCCGCCGGCCGGACAGTGCACCGGGGTGTTGAGCGGCAGATGGTAATCGTTCACCATCTGCCGCGCCTCGTCCTGCCGGAAGATAATCCAGGAGTGATCCCAGAGAGCGTTCACATTGCCGTAATTGTGAAGCTTCTCCGGCTCCCATAGGATCATGGAATTCTCGCAATTCACCGGTTCCCCGTCCTTCAGCACAATGGCGGGAGTGTGAAAATACATCAGCAGCCAGGGATAATCCCGTCCCCCATGCCTGACCATGCGCGCCGGCATCTGTTCATGAACACCGATGCCGAAGACGCCGTACTGGTTCCGCCAGCCGAGCGGATCCTCGGAATCCCTGGTGCTGTACTTCGCGTAGTAGAAGATTTCCGCATGATGTATTCTTTCCGCCATTGTAAAAATATCCATTTCTTTTGCAAATATATCAATATAATGAAAATTTACTGTTATAAAAAAAAGCATATAATTATAGGTAAGTCAAATCACCTTGAAGAAATAGTTTCGTTTTCAGGCATCCCGCGAAAACAAGAAAAGGAATTACGGAATGAAAAAATTACGCTTCACCCTGATTGAACTCCTGGTCGTTATCGCCATCATCGCCATCCTTGCCGCCATGCTGCTGCCCGCGCTCAGTAACGCCCGCGAACGGGCAAGGGGAGCCACCTGCCTCAATAATTTGAAAACATTGTGGAACTCTCAGGCGACGTATCTGGACAATTTCGAATCCGTCCTGCAGTACGATCCGGCCAGCAACAGCGCGTTTTATCTGGCGGGGAATACGAATAATTACCGTTTTTTCAAGGGAGCCGACGCCGCCAGCCTTTCTCAAATCGAAACGAAATATAAATATTTTTATTGCCCCGGCACGATCCATTTTGCGCGGACTCCGCGCTATTCCACTTACGGCCAGGCCCTGCCGCGCCTGACGGACGCCAACATGGCGCTGCCCAAAAAATACGGCGCCGGAACCCACAGCGCCACCGGCCTGAGCTTGCACTGGAAAAAAAGCAAATTCCCTTCTTCGACTCCCATCTGGGCTGAAACCGCCATCATCGACCTGACGCTGGGCGTGATCCCCTCCCCCATGCTCATCGCGCTCAACGGCCACGCTCAAAAATTCAGTTATGTTCATGGCGCGGGCGGGAACACCCTCTACCTGGACGGCCACGCCGGAGCTACCATGGCGGGCGGGCTCATGGAACAACTCCGGACCATCAATCAGGAGGATTCCGCGTTCACCATTTCCAGTCTGGACTATATCGACCGTTCCGGCAGGCTCGCAAACGTAAACTGATAGGAAATTTCCATGTCGATCTTCCGTCTGGCCGCCTGGCTGCTGCTTCTGCCGATTCCGGTATCGGCGGAATTGATCACCTTCGACTCCGGATCGCCTTTCGGGATGCTCCCGGCGGACGCAACCTTTCAGCCGAAACTGATCATCCACAACCTTCAGGACACCGCGAAAAAGGCAAAGCTGACCTGGCGCCTGACGGATCCGGAGGGAGCCGGCACAGCGGAGGGCAGCCGTGACCTCGATCTGCCGCCGCAGTCATCGGTCCCGGAACCGATCCCCCGCCCGAAACGTCACGGTATTTACCGCCTCGCGGTTGAAGTGACGGAGACGGACGGCGAGAAGTCGCACGGCGATTTCCGGTTCCTGCTGCCGTTCCCGGAAGCGCCTCCGACCGCGGATGGATTCCTGTTCGGCGTACACGCCCATATCAAAGATCGCCCTGCCGCCGAACAGGAGATCATGGCCGCGGCCATCGAAGCATGCGGCATCCGCGTGGTGCGCGAAACCGCCACCTGGTCGCAGCTGCAGCCGAAGCCGGATGTCTGGAGTTTTCAGAAATTCGACCGTTTGAAGACGCTTCTGGAACGGCATCGCCTGGAGTGGCTCCCGGTGCTCTGCTTCAATACGCCGTGGGCCACGGCGGCCGACTGGAAGCCGGTTTCGCCGTCGCGCGACCGCAGCGATTCACGCCGCCCCGATTACAACGCCTTCGGCACTTACGCCAGGACGTTTCTCTTCCGCTATCGCAATGACATCCGGTTCATCGAGGTCTGGAATGAGCCGGATCTGCTGCACTTCGCGAACTTCTCCGCCGCGGAATATGCCGGGCTTCTGGAGCGTGTTTTCAAAGCCGCCCGGGAGAGCGCTCCCGAAGTCAGGGTCATGACCGGTGGTTTTGCTTCGATGACCGTTCCGGAAAAAGCCAGCGCCGAAGCAAACTTCGTGCGCAAGTGCATCGAGCTGGGCAAAGGACGTTACGATCTCTTCAACATCCACATTCACGGGCCGTTCCTCTCCTATGTGGACGACATCGCCCGCATGGAGAAGGCGCGCCGCGAACTCGGCGACGATACGCCGTGGTACTCCGGCGAGACGGCGATATCCAGTTCCGGCGGCGTCACCGAAGACAAACAGGCGGCAGTGCTTGTTCAGAAGCTCATCTACGCCTGGAGCCGGAACGCCGTCGGATTCAACTGGTACAACCTCGTGGAGAAGAAGCAGTTCCCGGAAGGTCACAAGGAACGCCACTTCGGCCTCCTGACGCCGGAGTTTCAGCCCAAAAGCGCCTATGCCGCTTACCGGGCGCTGACCGCCAATTTTCAGAATGCCGAATTCGATAAAACGCTTTACGGCCGGGCCGATACGGATCTCTTTCTCTTCCGCTCCCGCAAGCAAAATCACCTGCTCGCCGGTTGGACGCGCGCCGCGGAAGTGCGGCTGGTTCTGCTGAATACCACCGCACGTGCCATCGAACGTTATGATTTGTGGGGGAACTGCGATGAACTCCCCGTCGCGGGCCACAGTGCGGGGTGGATTCTCGGGCCGGAACCGCAGACGCTGAGCTTCCCGGCAGAGGCGGAGCCCACCGTGGCCGGGGTGTTTCCCGTATTTTCCGGCCCGCTCATCCTGCTGCCGGAGCGAAAGACCCGGATCGTCTTCGGCACGCTCTCGAATCCGGAGAAGCATAAGCGGCGCTACCGGGTTGCGATTGCAGGTGAGCCCGCGCTCAAATGCGCACCGGGGGAGCGGATTGTGGAGGTACCTCCGCTCGGCTCCGCAGAGGTCGCGTTCGAGCTGACGCTCGCGGCGGGGACCCCGGCTTCCCGTCTCCGGTTTCAGGTGACTCCGGAGGGCGGAACGCTTTGCGAAGTATCCGTCGCAATCAAAGCGGCATACCCCGTTCCCGAAGGCAAATTCAACGCCGTCGCGGATTTCGTGCTGACAGGACAGGAGCGTTACACCGGGCTGGTTCCGCCGCACCCGGGAAATGAGCATCTGTTTTATTCCGGCCCGGAGGATCTCTCGGCGGAGATCCGCCTCGCCCGGGACAGCAAAAATCTGCTGATTCAGGTCAAAGTAAAAGACGACCGTCACGTCACGGTTCCCGACCGGAAGACATTCTGGGAAGGCGACAGCCTGCAAGTTGCTCTGGCGCTGCCCGGCCGGAACTCTCCCCGGCAAATCGGGCTGGCCTCAGGAGGCATGATAACGGATGAGAGTGTGACAGGAACCGTCCGGAGAAACGAGGAGCGCAAGGAGACTCTTTACGAGCTGGCCGTTCCGCTCCGCTCCGCCGATCCCGGCGGAAACGGGTTCCGGTTGAACATTCTGGTCAATGACAATGACGGCGAGTGCCGGAAAGGCTATCTCTCGTTCGGCAAAGAACGCGATACATGGCCGGAGGTATGCTTTTAAGATGAAATCTCCCCGAATTCACCTTGCGGTCGACAATTGTTTCGCCTCCAAACGCTGGACGGAACCGGCGGAGTGGATGGGCGTCATCCGCGACCTCGGCCGCCGCTATGCCGAGGCGAGCGCGGACAACGAATGCGATCCGCTCTACACCGGAGACTCCGCCTTGCGCAAGTGGGCGGAGAAATGCCGCTCGGCTTCAGCCCTGACCGGCGTCGAAGTCGCGAACCTTTACTCCGGCCACGGCACCTACGCGACATTGGGGCTGGCTCATACGGAACGGGAGATCCGGGACCGCTTTCTCGACTACTGGCTGAAACCGATGGCAAAAATGGCGGGCGAACTCGGCGCGGGGCTCGGCTTCTTCTGCCACGCCTTCCCCGACTCCGTGCTGCAGGACCCGGAGCGTTACCGCGCGGCCGAAACCGATCTCTATGGCCGTCTCGCCGAGCTGGCCGCCTATGCGGCGGGGTGCAACTGCGGTAAAATCGGCGTCGAACAGATGTATACGCCGCACCAGATTCCGTGGACCGTCTCCGGCGCGGAAACGCTTCTCCGTGAAGTGTTCCGCCTGGCGCAACACGATTTCTACCTCACCATCGACGTCGGCCACCAGTGCGGCCAGAAGAAGTTCCTCCGCCCGGAACGGGAGGAGTGGCCCGACGCCCGCTGGCTGGGGCCGCAATCGGCGTATGGTCTCAGGAGTTTCGAGGAGGCGAATGCGGAGATGGAACGTTACCCCCACCTCTTTGCTTCAAGCGAAGACGGCGACCCTTACCGCTGGCTCGAAGCGCTCGGCGCTTATTCGCCGATCGTCCATCTGCAGCAGTGCGACGGAAAAAGTTCGCCGCACTGGGCGTTCACCGCCGACAAAAACCTTGCCGGCGTCATCGATCCCCCGAAGGTGCTGCGGGCGCTCGCGCGCGCTTACCAATCCCCCTTCGCGCCGGATCTGCCCCCGCCCTGCGCCGACCTTTACCTGACGCTCGAAATCTTCAGCGGAACCGGTGAATTCAACCGCGACATCATCCAAAAACTCAAAGAAAGCGTCGTCTACTGGCGGCAATGGATTCCGGAAGACGGCCTGACGCTCGATCAACTCATTTAGGAGAATACCATGCACGAACTGCAAGCGCGTTATCAAACAGAAATCACGGAGCTGGCGCAGACCGCCGTCCGGCTGGGGGAGCTCGCCTTCGTCACCTCGCACGGCGGCAACCTCTCCCGCCGCGCGGATGACGGAATCATCCTCATCACGCCGACCAAAGTACCGAAACGGGAGCTCGCCTTCGACGATATCGTCGTACTCGACCCCAGAGGGAATATCCTCTTCGCCGCCGGCGGCCGCAAGCCGACCGGCGAAACGCCGATCCATCTCAACATCCTCGAAAAACGCCCGGATGTCAAGGGGCTGATCCACGCGCACCCGCCGATCCTGACCGGATTTTCGCTGATTGAAGAGGAAATTCTCGCGCAGCCGATCCTGCCGGAACCCATCATCGAACTGGGGCCGGTCCGTTACGTGCGTTACGCGGAACCGCTCTCTCAGGAACTGGCGGAGGCGTTCGACGGCGTGA
>JAVBSA010000338.1:0-4620 GCA_031556915.1 Victivallis sp. | reverse complement strand
AGTTCATCACGCAATTGGTGAAGTCCTCGCTGCTGTAGTGTTTCATGATAAGGTTGAACACCTCGGTGAAGGTGCGTTCCTGAGCGCACCAGAGGCGGGTGTCGTGCGCCACGCGCCAGATCCGGCTGTCGGCGGGAACGGCGGCCATGGCAGCGTCGAGAAGTTTCTCCATATCGCTTTCGACGAAGGCCATGCTTTCGAGCACGGCGAGGAACACGGCGGAGTTGAGCCCTTCGCCTTTATGGTCGAGCATGGCGTCTTCGCGGGTGTAGGCGGCGGCCAGTTCGGGTTTTCCCGGGGCGAGGCAGGCCCAGATTTCGCTGCGGATGGCGGCGCCGAGGCCGTCGGTGAACCAGTTGTCATAGCTGCCCGCCCAGGTGGCGGGAATGCCCAACCTCAGGTTGCGGATGCAGATTCCGTATTCGCTCCAGGGAAAGGCCACATGGTCGAGCCACGCCCGGCCGAACAGGTCGCGGTCCACCACCGGCTTGGCCTGTTTTGAGAGCTTATCCGCCCAGAGCACCTGAAGGTCGAGGTCGTCGTTCGGGAGCATATCGGTGGGAACCGGGTCGTAAAAGGTGAGAGCGAGCGGCCCTTCGCATCCTTCATAAGGCATCCCCAACGTTCCGCCGACCGACTTGCCGAGGAAGCAACCCAACATCTTCTTCTTCAAAAACGCGTGATCCATGGACATTTCCCTTTCCCGTAAAATGAGATCGGTAGAATGTATCATGGATCCTGTGTTATTTCAAGATTAACGGCTCCTGAGTTCCGGCGGCAAGGTGGAAATTTTTTGGAAGACCAACACATCTTCGAAGCGGAATACCAAAGCGTAGGCGGGATCGGCCGCGACCGCCTCCAGGCGCGTGTTGTCCCGGTAATCGATCGTGTTGGCCAGGTCGAAGACGTAGAGGTCGGCTCCCGGTTCACCCGGCAGAGCCAGAATTTTGCGGTGCCGCAAAAAGTGCATCCCGATCTCATTCTGGGCGACGACGGAGAGTTCTTTCGGAAAATCCGGCAGCCGCTCCTTGACCAGGGCGGCATGGGCGTCGCGGGCCAGCATCAAGCGCCAATGATCTCCCCGGAAGGGAAGCGAAAGAAGGCCGCCGTGAAAGCGAGGCTCATATTTTGTGAGATAATCCAGATGCCGCACGGTCGCGAGATCGCAGAACAAAACATGCGTCACCAGGACCAAGGCCGGTGCGCAGAACAACACGAAACGCGGAATTTCCCTGTGCCGGAACTTCCAGCGCAGCGTCCGCAGCCCGAAGACCGCCAGCACCGGCACGACCGCCAGCACGGCGGAGCTGTAGTGACCCGCCAGCAGCGACTGCTGCAAACTGGTCGAAACCAGCTGAATGAACAAGGTCGGCAGCAGGATGAACAGAAACGTTTTCCAATGCGCCAGGGGCAGGAACGCCGCCGGCAGGAGGACGCTGGTCAACGCCGCCAGTGAGGTGACGGAAAACGCCTGGCGGGCCATCCGGAGAAAACTTCCGATCGAGAGCTCATACCGCCCGTAGTACCAATACTCCATGCCGAGCAGATGGGGGAAGTAGATCTTGAGCACGAAAAGAGTCCAGCACGCCGCCGCGGCAATCAAAATCGCCCCTTGGAGCTTCCACCGGGTGAAACAGCAGAAATACAATCCGCACGCCGCCACGGGTATGACGAAATCCTCCTTGATGAGAGGCGCGCACGCCAGCAGCAGAAAGAAAAGCTTCCACCTTCGTTCCGCATAAAAACAGAACGCCGAAAAGAAGAGCAGCGGGAACAGGCACTCGATGTGAAAATCGAACAGCACCAGCCGGGAAAAATAAGGATTGAACAGATAGATTGCCGCAACCAGCAGCGGAATTCCGCCGTTCCGGGGGAAATAATGCCGCGCAAACCGATAGAGCGGCCAGGCCGCCAGCACCATGGCCGATACCTGGATGAAAATCAGCACATATCCATGCTGAAAAACGGCGTAAACAGGAGCCAGCAGAAACAGAACCGGGGTGCAATGGTCGAATTTGCCCCGAAAATCGGTCATCCACCCGCCGCCGTTGACCATATTGTATAAAATCGACTCGTAGATGCCGAAATCCCACAGCCCGTACTGCCAGGCGTCATATTTAAAGATTCCGAGCAGCGCATAAACCAGCGCGAAAATGCCGATCATCGCGCAAAGCCAACGCCCCGGCTGTTTCAGGCTGAAGCCGGGTACGGCGGCCAGTGCCCGGGCGACCACCCCGGCCGCCGCCAGAGCGATCCCAACCGCGACGAAATAAGAGATTGCCATGATCAGACTCCCGATGTTACGGCAATAACTTACCCCGCCGGTTGCGGTTTTGCAATTTTTTCTTTCAAAGGCGCGGTAAATTCCATTTCTTTTGTCAAGCACACTTGACAAAAGAAATGGAATGTGGTATAATGTATAGAAGAAATCTCAACGAAAGGCGGCTCTCTTGAACCTGAATGGAAACAATGGAAACAGTTCCCACGACGTGCTGCGGCTGCTGTTTGAACAGGGGCAACTCGAACAGGTCGAGGCGGCCGGTATGCTCGGCGTCACCCGGGCGGCATGCAATTTGCATTTTCAGCGGCTCGCGATGGAACATCTCATCGAACCGGCCGACGCGCCGGAATCCAGGCGCGGCCGGCCGGCCAGGCCGTGGCGTGTTTCCCCGGCCAACGGTTTTCTCGGATTCGTCCTGCAGCGCAGCGGAATTTTTGTGGAACTGCTCGATTTCAACGGCAGGACGCTCCGGCGCGAAGCCGTCGCGTTTGCATCCGAACCTTCGCCGGCAGAGGTTCAGTGCGAATTGTCACGCATGGTAAACACGATGAAAAGCCACCTGGCGCCAAATGGGAAGCTGCTTCAGATCTTCGTCGGTGTTCCTGGAGCGATCGCCGCGGACGGAACCATTCTGAACTCACCGAACTTTCCGGCGTTGAACGGTTGGAATCCGGACTGCTTCTTCCGCGAGGCGGGGTACGCCAGCTACACCGACACGATCGGATTCGCGGTGATCCAGGGAGAAACCTCGGATGCGCCGCGGGACGCCGTCACCCTGATCCTCGATTGGAGCGAAGGATTCGGACTTTCCTTCGCAGTGAATGGCGAACCGATGCTCTTTCCGGCGTTCCACTCCCGCCGCTATCACGGGTTGTGGGATTTCGGACATATGCGCATCGAGCTTGATGGGCTGCCGTGCCACTGCGGAAAACGCGGCTGCCTGGAGGCCTATATCGGCGGGCTGCCGCTGATCGAACGCCACCCGGAACTCGGCTGCGCCGGAGTCGTCGAATTTGCGTCGCGCCTCGCCGGCGGCGATGAAAACTGCCGCCGGGTTTTCTCCCCGGCGGTGAAGCGCCTGACGCAGGCGCTTTATCCCCATCTCGAACTCTTCGGCGTCGAACGGATCATCCTCGCCGGCGCCATGCGGGAAGCGTTCAAGGTGTTCGCCGGACAGTTCCGGAACGAGCTGGCAAAGTTCTACCATCCCGGCGAAATCGACGCGCTCGGCATCTGCGCCGGGGGAGACGCCTTCCCGACCTATTCGCACGGCGCCGCGTTGACGGCCCGCAAATATTTCCTGTATCCGGAACATACCGGCCGCTACCGCGGCATCGGGCAGAATATCCACGAAAACTGAACCAATCGGGAGGATTCCATGAGAAAATACTTTACGCTGATCGAACTTCTTGTCGTGATCGCGATCATCGCGATTCTTGCCGCCATGCTGCTGCCGGCGCTCAACAAGGCGCGGGAAAAAGCGCGAGGGGCCTCCTGCCTCAGCAACCTCAACACAGTCATGAAGGTGCAATATCTCTACGCCGGCGACAACAACGATGCGATTGTCGTCTACACCGCCGGTTCCCGCCCGTACGCAAAAAATCTTTACGTGACCGGCTCCACCGACGAATCGCTGAAAATCTTTTTCTGCCCTTCCACCCCGAACGCCGCCTGCGACAAACCGATTCTCCCGCCCGAGGCGAGCACGGCGCAATACCACACTTACGGCATCTACAACTTCCGTTCCGACGGAACGGGCGCCCACTATGAGGCGCGCAAGAGCCGGACCGGCAATTACGCGGTCTTCGTCGACACGACCGCCGACCAAAGCATGTACTATCTCGCGCGACGCTGCCGCGACGCCTCAGGCGTCATCATCAACGCCGACACCCGCTATTACAAAGGAGCCTTTGTCGGGGCCGGGATGTGGAACTTCAATCCGACCACGGAACTCGGCAGCAGCAGTTCCTCCATTTCCGCCGCCCACAACGGCCGCGCCAATCTCGCTTACCTCGACGGCCACGCGGGCAGCGCCGGAGCGGCCGAGCTCAAGGCGGAAGGATTCACCAAACTCAACGACGGCGTACAGCCGCTCTAATCCCGGAAAGAATGCCATGAAACGCCTGTTTATCCTTTTTCTGCTTTTGCCGGGCTGCTTCCTCGCGGGCGCCGAACGTCCGCTCGAGCTGATCTGCCATTATATGCAGTGGTTCGACTTCCGAACCGAGAATGGTCAGCCGCGACGCTTTCATTGGGAGTGGAAAGGAAGCGGCCGGCAGCATGATCCAGACCGGTTCGACAGCAACCAGACCCGCGACATCTATTCCGTGCTTTATCCG